>JAJTBN010000014.1 GCA_021286895.1 Bacteroidota bacterium
ACCAATATTTTTATGTTTTTTTGCAATTTTCACACAGCCTCTTTAACCGTGGGATATATTGAACAAGCGAAATCAAAACCGTTTTAACGGTTTTTTGGAAATACAATAAACCGTTGAAACGGTTTGCATATCATGATTACATCCATGCCCCACGGTTGAAACCGTGGGCTACACCTGAATCATATATTTACATTTATTCGCCGTCAGGACGTAAGTCCTGACGGTAACAAGAAGGGAATCAAACAGTTGCATTTATTCGCCGTCAGGACGTAAATCCTGACGGTAACAGAAACGTGTCATTTAAAATTTACGATTTAAAATCTGCAATTGAATGTGCTAACTTTTCATTTCCAAAATCGGTATTTTATAGGTTCATAAATTATCACGATGTTATATAACAAGAGAACAAATACATGCGGGGAATTAAATACCCGAAACATAGGCGAAACCGTCGTTCTTAACGGCTGGGTCGCCAAAAAACGCGACCTCGGCGGCATTATTTTCATCGATGTCCGCGACAGGTACGGCATTACGCAGATAAAAGTATCACCCGAAAAGAAGAATATTTCCGCTCTCGCGGCTTCGCTCGGAAACGAGTTCGTCATTTCCGCGAAAGGAAATGTGATTCAGAGGGAAAGCCCGAATAAGAATATCCCAACGGGCGAAATCGAAATCGATGTCGACGAACTTCAGGTGCTTAACGAATCTCTCACGACTCCGTTTGTGGTCGAAGAAGAAGTGAAAGCAAATGAAGACCTGCGCTTGCAGTACAGATATCTCGACCTCAGAAGAAAGAAAATGATGGACGGGCTTCTGCTCAGGAACAGAGTTTACCAACTCGTACACGAATATTACGCGAAACTTAACTTCGTCGAAGTCGAAACTCCGATATTAATGAAATCAACGCCGGAAGGCGCGCGCGATTATCTTGTGCCCTCGCGTGTTCATAAAGGCAAGTTCTACGCACTTCCGCAGTCACCGCAGACTTACAAGCAGATACTCATGGTCTCCGGTCTCGACCGCTACGTGCAGATTTGTAAGTGTTTCCGCGACGAAGACCTCCGCGCCGACAGACAGCCGGAGTTTACACAGATTGACGTTGAAATGAGTTTCGTCGGACAGGAAGACGTGTTTAAAATTTCCGAAGGGCTTTTCGCGAAGATATGGAAAGAGATTCTGAATTTCGAACTGCCCGTGCGGTTCCCGAGAATCACTTACGATGAAGCGATGACGAAGTACGGCATCGACAAACCCGATATGCGCATAAAAGATTTGATGGTAATTACAGATTTAACCGCCGCGGTGAAGACATGTGAATTCAAAGTATTCAACGACGTGATTAATTCCGGTGGAATGATTGCGGGAATTAAAACCGGCAAGTCGGTTAACGGCGCGAAAATAGAAATCACAAGAAAAATATCCGACTCTTATACCGAGTTCGCGAAGAAAATCGGTTTCGGCGGACTTGCAACTTTGAAAATGAACGACGACGGCACTCTGCAGTCATCGATATTGAAATTCCTCAACGAGGAATCAATAAACGGAATTAAGAACGCGTTTGATATTAAACCGGGAGATTTCGTCTTCATTCTTTCGGGCGAAAGAAACAAAGTGCTCGCGGGTCTCGGTCAGATGAGACTTAAAATCGCGGAGGACTTCAAACTACTCGACGATTCGAAACACGAATTTATCTGGATAACGGATTTCCCGCTCTTCCATTACGATGAAGAAGAGAACAGGTTCGTCGGCGAGCATCACGTATTCACTTCGCCGAAGGATGAGTTCATACATCTTCTCGACAGCAAGGACAGGAAAGAAATCGAAAGCATACGCGCGAACTGCTACGACCTCGTTTATAACGGAACCGAACTCGGAAGCGGAAGTATAAGAATTCACAACAGCGATACGCAGAAGAAAGTATTCAACGTTATCGGTCTGACTGACGAAGAAGCAATCGAAAAATTCGGATTCATACTCGAAGCGTTCAGGTACGGCGCGCCTCCGCACGGGGGAGTCGCGTTCGGCTTCGACAGGCTTGTGGCGATGCTCTACGGAACGAAGTCTATCAGGGACATAATCGCGTTTCCGAAAACGGTAAGCGCGGCGTCGCTTATGGACAATTGTCCGAGCCCGGTTATAAACCAGCAGTTGGATGAACTGGGGATTCAACTTAAGAAGGGATAAAAATATTAATTTATTTAATCCTCAAAAAATTGTATTATTACAGGTTATTAATCTAAATCTAAAGGAGTTATTGTTTGGCATCAAAGAAATTCAAAGTTAAAGACCTTAAGTTAGCAAAGCAGGGCGCGTTAAAGATTGAATGGGCGGAATCAAGAATGCCCGTACTCGCGGCGTTAAGAGCAAAATACAAAAAGACTAAACCTTTCAAGGGTTTCAAGATTGCAGGATGTCTGCACGTAACGAAAGAAACTGCGGTTCTCATCAGAACATTCATCGATGCGGGCGCGGAACTTTCATGGAGCGGATGCAATCCTCTTTCGACTCAGGACGACGTAGCGGCGGCTCTCGCGGCTGAAGGCGTATCGATTTACGCCTGGCACGGAATGAACACGAAGGAATTCTACTGGTGCATTGACAGAACTCTGGATTTCAAGCCTCACCTTACGCTCGACGACGGCGCCGACCTTATTTTCACGGTACACAACAGGTATAAAAACCTTACGAAGGAAATCATCGGCGGCACGGAAGAAACAACGACGGGCGTTCACAGACTGAGAAAGATGGCGGAACAGGGCGCGCTTAAGTACCCGGTGTTTGCCGTCAATGATTCAATAACGAAATGGGACTTCGATAACGTTTACGGAACAGGTCAGTCGACACTTGACGGCATTCTGAGAGCCACATCGGTTCTTATCGCCGGAAAGAAATTCGTCGTAGCGGGTTACGGACACTGCGGAAGCGGCGTTGCCAACAGGGCGAAGGGACTCGGCGCGGACACGGTAGCGACTGAAGTAAAGCCGACAGCGGCATTAAAAGCCACGCTCGAAGGACACAACGTAATGAAGATGGACGATGCCGCGAAGATAGGCGATATTTTCGTAACGGCAACGGGCGTCAAGGACGTGCTCGTCGGAAGGCACTTCGCCTCGATGAAAGACGGCGCGATTGTCTGCAACACCGGACATTACGACTGCGAAATCAACCTGGTCGACCTTAAGAAACTCACGAAATCGGTGAAGACAATAAGGCCGAACTGTGAAGAATATACATTAAAGAACGGAAGAAGAATATACGTGCTCGCGAAAGGCAGACTCGTCAACTTGTCCGCGGCGGAAGGACATCCGTCAGAAGTGATGGACATGAGTTTCGCGAATCAGTTCAACGCTCAGTTAGCGCTTGTCAACGCTTACAAGGCAGGAAAGAGAATGGAAATCGGGGTACACGTACTGCCCGAAGCCATGGACCAGACGATTGCAGGCGTAAAGTTATCGACAATGAACATCAAAATCGATAAATTGACGAAAGAGCAGATAAAGTACAACGACGACTTCTCCGCAGGCACTTAAAGAGCGATTTTAAATTTTAGATTTTAGATTTTAAATAATATAATCTTTAATTTGGAGGAGATTAGAGAGAATATTGTAAAGGATAAGAGTTACAAATTTGCTTTAAGGATTATAAAGCTGTATCAGTTTCTGTATAATCAAAAGCATGAATCAGTTCTTTCAAAACAGGTATTAAGAAGCGGTACTTCGATTGGAGCGAATATTGAAGAGGCAAACGGAGCGATGTCAAGAAAGGATTTTCTGAACAAAATGTACATTGCGCACAAAGAATCGAGGGAAACTCATTACTGGATTAATCTGTTGAGGGATTCAGGTTATATTGACGAAAAACCCGCGTGTTCGTTAATTTCGGACTGCGAGGAATTAATCAGAATAACCGGCAAGATTATATCCTCAACGAAAAAGGATTAATCACTGCTATTTAAAATTTAAAATTTGTAATTTGTAATTGGATATGCTAGTGTAGCTCAGGGGTAGAGCAGCTGATTCGTAATCAGCAGGTCGGGGGTTCAAATCCCCCCGCTAGCTCGGAAAAAACCCGCAGCATTGCTGCGGGTTTTTTATTTGTATGAATTGAAACTTTGCGAATCAAGCTCTTTCAATTTTACATTTTGAATTTTACATTTTGAATTAGTTTCCCCGCTACTTCGGAAAAAACCCGCAGCATTGCTGCGGGTTTTTTTATCAAACTCTGACTCCCGCTTTTCATGAGCCGGGGTAATTTGTTTTTATATATTCATACGCTTTTCTGATATCATACTTAGCCCTGTCCCGGATTAAAGGTAAAATGTCGTTCTGAAATATCGGGTCTTCAATTTTGTCTCTTAAATTATCAAGAAATTCCTTTTTAGTGACGCTTAAGTTTTCCTTCTTAAGACAGGCTTCCATTATGTTGACGGTCTTTGCAAAATCCGGATTTAATTCCCGCGCAATCCATAAATCGAATAAATCCCTGCCTTTTTTCCTTTGATATAATGCGCGGAGTTTTGTCGCCAGCAGTTCTTCGTTTGTAAAAGTAATTATATCAGCATAACCGGTAAACCAATCGGATTGGCATTCTAATTTTAACTTTTTTATACCTTCAATAGCAAAATGTTCCCGTGTATTAATCTCAATTTTTATTCTCATTTTAGGATTGGGTGGATTCTCCGCTTTATAAGAATAGGTTAGTGTGTTATTATTCTGTGATTTCTTAAATTTCGGATTACCCGGAATGATACGCCTGACGACTTTTCTAACTTCGGTCAGAATCTTCCCGATTTCTCCCGCTTTTATCTGTACAAAATCTAAATCTTCTGAATATCTGTGAGTGCTTTTAAGAATGAGTTTATGCAGCGCTGTTCCTCCTCTGAAAGCCAAATTTTCTGAGATTATATCATTTGAATATAGTTCTACCAGCAGTCTTGATAATATTAAATCCTGCTCTACAAATTCATCCTGCTGCCAGGGTGAATTGATTTTCCATTGGTCTATGTAAGCTTTAGGGAGCAATGAATTCCTTCCAATTTACGTTTTCAATAATCTTCCATTTAGCATTTTTATTCCCGGATTTATTACCTAATCGGGATAAAGGGATATAAGCAGTCGCCTTTTTAGAGTATTCAAGCAGTGGATTAATTAATTCGTTTGCTTCGAGTTTTTCAAGTATAAATCCAAGACGCTGAATATAGGTTACTTCTAAATCGTTTTTTAATAAATTTTTAATGTCACTGATTCTGATTTGAGACAGCATATCAGAAATTACAAGAAAAATATTGCTGATGGTCCCGCTTTCATTTTCGTATTTTATTAAATCATAAGCAGTGAGTGCGGGAGAAGAATAATTAATATATCCATAATTTCCTTTCTGCCTGATAATGCAATATTCAGGAAAATATTTTTTCCTGTGGAAATTAATTCCTTCCAGAATATTCTTTGGAGTATGAATCTGTCTGTCTACTATTACCTGATAAACTAACGGCCGGAAATGTGATGAACCGTAAAATGCTGACGCTGATAAAAGACCGGTGTAATAATTTATGCTCTTATGAATCATCAACTGATTTATAAAATCTGCAGATGATAAATTGCCTGAATCTTTTTCCGGGGGAGAATAAATAGCATAAAATCCTTCGGATATGTTTTTTATCAAATTTCTGCGTACTGAGTATTTAATAAACTGTTTCGCGGCATTTTTATTATTTCCCTTAAAAGCAACTAATTCATTAAGAGAAAAAGTTTTTCTGCCGTTTTTAAGACAAAATTCGATAAAATCAATATTTTTCTTACTTTTTTTATCCATACATCGTATTAGTCAGGTGTCAAATAATGACACTTCAATAATACGATATATAATTCTAGAAAAAAAGGAAAATCTATAAGAAATTTAATATTAAGACTACCGGTGTAAATTCACACTGATTGGATCACATTGCAGAATATTTTATTTATTTAGACTTAATGAATCAGATTGGATAAACAAGTTCTCCAATTTTGCATTTTTCATATATGACCATGAAATTTAAGATGGACCAGCAGCAGGAGCAATTCGCTTATTTGTATTATAATTGAAAATTGCGGGTGTTGTAGTTATTTTAAAATTCAAAAAATCAAATTACTGATAAATAGCAGTTTGACAACAGGCGATTGCATAAACTGACTTCACAACATAAGCATAAATGAAATGAAAAAATTAACGATTCTATTTGCGGGACTGGCAATTCTATTTGCGTCATGCAATAATAAGCAACAGAATCTGACTAAAGACCAAAAAGTATCAACCGAAAAAAAGGACACCACCCGTTATAAAATTGAAAAACCTTTGAGCGGAGAAATTAATACTGACAGCCTTCCGTTACAATCTAAAGAGTTTATTGCAAATAATTATAAAGGCTACAAAATCACGGGAGCTGCTTATGACCCGTTATGCAGCGGCGGCAACGCCATAGACGTATCTATAACAAAAAAGGGTAAGCCCGATTATTCCTTGATATTTTTACTTAATGGAACTTTTGTGCAACAAGAAGAAGACGTTGACCTTTCATTTGCGCCCGATAAAGTAATAAACACAGTAAAAGAAAAGTATCCGGATTATAAAATAGCCGGGCAAATAGAAAAATTGAAATTAGCCGATAATTCGCTGCAATATTTATTTGACTTATCGAAAGGCTCTGAAACAAAGGAAGTGGTTTTAACTGATGACGGCAAAATAGTTTGTGAAAGTAAAGAATAAGACATATGAATAACTTTAACAAAGTTGATAAATCAAATTTGTTTTACAGCATTATGATACTTTTATATGTAAGTTCAACTAAAAATAAAAACTGATTAATGAAAATAGGAGCAATCATACTGTTATTTGTTTTGTTGACGGTTGAGAATTTGTTTTCGCAGGGCGGAGGCCCGCCGATGCTGACCACTGACCCGGGGACACCGGGCAATAATCATTGGGAAATAAATACGTCATTAGGCTGCCATTTCCCGACTCATGCATATATTCAAGTACCGACAATAGAAATAGTTTACGGTATAGGAAATCATTATCAGGTATCGGCTCAGTTACCTTTGCCGTCAGTTGAATTGAATAAATCCCATTTCACTGTTCTTACACAGCCTCAAACGGGTGTGAAGTGTCAGTTTCTGGATGAAGAGAAGAATTTCATTTCGCTCGCCGTTTACCCGCAGATAATTATACCTATACACAAAGAAGAAAAGTCGCAGATTTTTATTCCGTTAGAATTTGAAAAAACATTCAATAATTTCCGTGTCGGTGAAGAATTCGGGTATTTTGTTCTCAACAATCCGAATACTTTCTTCAACGGAACACTTATTGGCTTTCGGTTCAAAAATGAGTTAGAATTAATGGGAGAATTTTATTTGTCAAAAACGCTGAATGAGACACAATCTGCGAGCGGAATTTTAAATATTGGGCTCAGGAAACAGTTCAGTAAAAATTTAGTATTGATGTCGTCAATTGGTACGGAAGTAATAGCGCCGTTCGATGAAGATAAGGAAAGTTTATTCGGATTGGTCGGGGTGCAGATATTATTCGGAAATTAAAATAAAAAAAAGATATGGAAAATCA
The DNA here is from genome assembly GCA_021286895.1 of Bacteroidota bacterium. GTDB lineage: Bacteria > Bacteroidota > Ignavibacteria > Tepidaquicellales > Tepidaquicellaceae > CAIKZJ01. Next base: position 7,594 of record JAJTBN010000014.1, read on the forward strand.
TGAAAGAAAAAATAAAGTTGCTGAAATTGTTTTAATATTTTGGCTGCTGAAAATCGTTGCCACTACGCTTGGAGAGACTCTGGGCGACTTTATTTCCATGACATTAAATCTGGGCTACACGGTTGGAATTGCGATAACCTTCGCGTTTTTCTTTGTAGTATTGTTCACACAACTTTCCGTCAAAAAATATATATCGTTTATTTATTGGCTGGTAATAATCGGTACCACAACCTTAGGAACTGAAATATCCGATTATATAGACAGAAGCCTTCATTTAGGCTATACCGCGGGTACTATTCTGCTTGTTAGCTGCTTAGGCTTAGTATTGTTCTTATGGTATCTCAAATATAAAAACCTCGAAGTGTTTCCGGTTACAGGCAGGTGGAAAGAAATATATTACTGGACGGCAATTCTTTTTTCAAACAGTCTGGGAACTGCCTTCGGTGATTTTCTCGGCGAATATTTCGGAATGAGTTTTTTGCAGGGCGCTCTTGTTACAGGCGGAGTAATTCTTGTCGTAGTATTATTACACTATCTCACCAAAATAAATCACATAATTTTATTCTGGATTGCATTTGTTTTTACACGGCCATTCGGCGCGACGTTCGGGGACTTCCTCACCAAAACACCGGACGAAGGGGGATTGCATCTCGGCACATTGGAATCTTCGCTTGTTTCGGTCGGAGTAATGTCTGTACTGCTTTTAATTGAATATAGACGAAATAAATTACACAAAAATATTGACAGTTGAAAAAGAAAGCTGCGAACAAATATTTTGCTTGAATTTGTCCCGCTTTGCTAAAAAAAGAGAATCTAACAAGATTCTCTTTTCTCCATATTTATAGAATGCTGAATAGGAATTCGGTCTGAACCGAAAATGTTATTTTATCAGCGCCATCTTTCTCGTTTCGCTGAATCCTTCCGTAGTAAGTCTGTAATAATAAATGCCGCTCGTTAAATTCGCGGCGTCAAATACGGCTTCGTATGTGCCCGCGGTTTGTCTCTCGTTTACAAGCGTTACAACTTCACGTCCGAGTTCATCGTAAACGGTAAGTTTTACCGCTCCGTCTTTTGGTATCGCGTATCTTATGCCTGTGGAAGGATTAAACGGATTCGGGAAATTCTGCGATAAAGAGTATTCCGAAGGAATCTCCGTGCTTATATTTCTGACTTCTATTATATCCGTCAAAGTGCGTCTCCATACGGATTGTCCGTAAGTTCCCGCGTATATGTAGTTGTTCGATACAAGCAGCGCTTCGATATGCGGAACAGTAACGAATCCCTGATTTTTATTAAACCAGTTTGTGCCGTTGTTTGCCGAAAGAAATACGCCGCTTTCCGTGCCCGCAATAACATCGCCTCCGCTGATTGCGAGTGACAGCACGTTGATATTATTTAATCCGACAAGCGCCCACGTTCCTCCGTCTGTGGAACGGTAGAAACCGTTGGAACCAGTCAGTGAATACGCTCCTGCGTAATAATAAGAGCCAGTTATCGCAAGCGCTTTAAGGGAAGAAAAATTCATCGACGTCTGCGCCCAATTCCCGCCGCTGTTCGTTGAGCGGTAAATTCCGTATATGCTCGTTCCGGCGTAATCGTTCGCTCCGCTTGTCGCAAGCGATAGTACGGTATGCGAACTTAAACTGTTCTGCGTCCAGTTCACACCGTTGTTCGTCGAGAGGTATACTCCGCTTCCGCTCGCGCCCGCGAAAATACTGCTTCCGTTTACTGTTAAAGCGTACACTGTCTGAGTTGTCAGGGAAGTCTGCGTCCATGAAGTGCCGTTGTTCGTTGAGCGGTAAACCCCGTTCGATGTCGTGCCGGCGTATATGTCGGTTCCGAGCGTCGCGAGTGAATAAACAAGTTTGCCGCTAAGCGCGGTAAGCGTCCAGTTCGTACCGTTGTTCGTGGAGACGTATACTCCGCTGTCACTTCCGGTGAAGATGCTGGTTCCTGATGCAGTGAATGAATAAATATTCATTAAGGGGTTTATTCCGCTCGTCACCTGAACCCATTGAGCATTTGAATTGTCGACCCTTACGGCGAAAATTACTGCTAAAATAAAAAGGAAAGAGAAAAATGATTTTTTCATAATTTGCCAATTAAGTTTTGAAAATGAAATTTCTTCAGATTATCTGATTAGCAAATTCCATTCAGCGGGAATCTAATAATGATGATATTAGATTTATCAGATGATACTCAGCAGATTTTAGTATCGATGAAATATAGTAATATTATTTTATATATATCAAGCGCTTAAATACATCTGTATGCTTTTTTCTCATGTCCGATGTTTCTCCTAAAAACCAACATTACTTTCCGGAAATTTTTTTACTGCATATTATCTCATTACCTTTAATGCTATTTTTACTCAACCCTAACACACAAAATGAATACAGTATATCAACGCTCAGGCTCCGTACTCGTCAATTTCCCGAAAGAAAAAATCTTTCCGCTTCTCTGCCCGAAACTCGAGGAAGAATGGATTCCCGGCTGGGAATGCGAAGTCTTATACTCGCTCAGCGGATTTAACGAAAAAGGCGGAATATTCAGAACGACGAAACCATACAACACAGGACTTTTATGGTACACGAACGAGTTTAGTCTCGAAAAAGGCAAAGTCGAATTTGTAATTTTCGCAGGAAATAAATTCATTCTTGAATATGATATTGAAGTCGAAGAAGTGACAAAAGAGCAATGCCGCATAACGTTTACACAGCATTTCAAGGAGATAAGCGAAGAAGGCGCTGCGCTTATTATCTCATACAAACAGGACGATTTTCAGTCGAAACTCGATGTTCTGGGCGGACTTATAGAAAAATATCTCGACGGCAATTCGAATTAAAAATATTTCGTACAAAAAATAAAATATTAATCTATGCTTTCTATCGGAAATACACCTCTCGTAAAACTTGAGAAACTCACGGATGAAAATATGGCAGACATTTATGTGAAGTATGAAGGCACGAATCCTACGGGCAGCATGAAAGACAGAATGGCATGGTCTATGGTCGAAGGCGCCGAGAAACGGGGCGAACTAAAGCCGGGCGGCACTGTCATGGACTATACAGGCGGCAGCACCGGCAGCTCTCTGGCGATGGTCTGCGCAGTTAAAGGATATAAAGCGCTTTTCGTTTCATCCGACGCTTTCGCGGAAGAAAAACTCCGGACAATGAAGGCGTTCGGCGCCGAACTCGAACTATATCCAAGCATCAATGGAAAGATTAACGCGGCGCTTATTGATACCATGGTCGCGAGAGCAAAAGAACTAAGCAAAAAGGATAATGTTTTCTGGACAGACCAGTTCAACAATCAGGATAATAAGAAAGCCTACCGCAAAATGGCCGAAGAGATAATCGCTGTCCTCGGTAAAGATATAGATGAGTTCATAATGGGCGTCGGAACGGGCGGCTGCTTCTCCGGCAATTCGGAAATACTGAAAAAAGAAATTCCCGGTATTAAGTGCATTGCTGTCGAACCTTATAACGTCCGCACGCTTTCAGGCGGCGATACTTCCGGCACTCATATTCTTGAAGGCATCGGAGCGGGTTTCATTCCTTCAATTTGCAGGCTCGACCTCGCCGACGAAATATCCTCCGTCCGCGACGAAGATGCTTGCGAAACCGCGAGATTGCTCGCCCGCAAAGAAGGAATTTTCGGCGGGACAACCTCCGGAGCAAACGTCTGGACAGCGGTCAGGCGCGCTAAGATTCTCGGCAGGGGAAAGAAGATTGTTACGGTTGTCTGCGATTCAGGTTTGAAATACCTTAACGGCGGTCTGTATAAGTAAACATCATAATAAACAAACAGGCACGTAAAGCCTGAACAACAAAAAAATAAACATTAAAATTAATCTTGAAACGATAAACCCAATTCTTTAAATTTCAAATAATCGGGGGCTCATCCATATGTTAATAAGAAATTACAAGCCGCACTGATGTTTTTGTTCCATCGTTAGGCGTAATGTGTTCTTAAAACGAACCGGGTCTTTTGCGCATTGATAATAATTAAAATTACTAAACTGAGAATATCCAGAAGATATATACTTATTCCCGCGGCGCTGTTGGTGTTTTTCTTTCTCTTCTACCGCGTTTATGACGATATAAAAATCAGGACTGTCAACGAATTCAATCAGGAACAGTTGACTCTCGCCCAGGCATCGTCTCAGGGAATAACGTCCTTCTTCCAGAACTATACTAACGACCTTTTATCTCTTACGCGATATCATTTCGTTACGGATTTCGGCGATGATGCCAGAGAATTCTATAAGAATTATTACGAAAGCCACAAGAATTTTATCGAAGCCGTTACAAGAGTCGACGCTCAGGGCAGGATACAATATACATATCCTAACACGGATTCCCTGATAGGCAGCGACTTATCTTACCAGAAACACATCAAACAGATTATGGAAACTCATCAACCCGTATTAAGCGATGTCTTCATGTCTGTTCAGGGTTTCCTTGCCGTCGCCCTTCATGTGCCTGTGTTTAAAAATAACGAATACGCGGGAAGCCTTGCAATACTCGTCAAGATTGACAAACTCGGAAAGGAATATCTCGGAAATATCAAACTGAGAGGTACCGGCGCATCATGGATATTGACAGAAAATAATATAGAAATTTACTGCCAGGAAGAGCAACATCCGGGCAAATCCTACCTCGATATTACCGATAATAATCCCGCTGCGCTCATTCTTGCGGATAAAATTAAAACGGAATCGCAGGGATTTCTTAAAGGCGTTCATGTCGGAAATTTTGATAACGGGAAAAAAGCATTCGATGAAAAATACATAGTATTTTACCGCATTCCGCTAAATAATACGTACTGGAGCATTCTCATTTCGTATGACGAAGACGATATTTACGCGGCTATTTCGAGTTTCCGGAACAAACTTGTCTTCCTGTTCTTCATTATTTTCTTAATCCTTGCATACTATTTCTATTCACTCACAAAAGTAAGCACGCTTCTGCGCGAAGAAGCGAAGAGGAAAGAAACGGAAAGAATTCTGAAAGAAAGCGAAAACAGATACAGAACTCTTGTCGAATCCATAAATGACGGCGTACTTCATACCGATTATTCCGGAATTATCAGGTTTGCCAATAACAGCGTATGCGAGATGCTGGGATATTCGAAATTAGAAATGGTCGGCAAATTATCTTTTAATGATCTTATATATCATGAAGACAGGAAAATACTCGAAAGAAATATTGAACTCAGGTTGAAAGGCGAATCAAGTAAATACGAAATAAGAATAGTTACTAAATCCGGAAGCATAATCTGGCTCAGCGTTAACGGCACGCCTATGCTCGATACCGACAGAAAATCTGTCGGCTCGGTAGGTTTCTTCAGCAACATAACGGAGAAAAAACGCGCCGAAGAGGAAATCATGAAGATTACACAGGCTATTCGCCAGAGTCCTGTCGCGCTCGTTATTACCGATAAAGATGGTAATGTCGAGTACGTGAACCCGAAATTTGAAAGCATTACAGGCTATACGCTCGAAGAGTTAAAAGGTAAAAATCCCAGGATATTGAAATCAGGCGAAATGACCGACGAGGAATATAAAGTCCTGTGGGATACAATAAATTCGGGAAAAGACTGGTTCGGTGAATTTCACAATAAGAAAAAGAACGGCGACCTCTACTGGGAAAATGCCGTTATATCACCCGTAAAGAATTCAAAAGGCGAGATTACCCATTTCCTCGCTATCAAAGAAGATATTACCGAAAAAAAGGATATCATAAAAGAACTTGTTCAGGCTAAGGAAAGGGCCGAAGAATCAAGCAGGCTTAAATCGAATTTCCTCGCGAATATGAGCCATGAAATCCGGACTCCTCTTAACGGAATACTCGGATTCGCGGAACTTCTCAAATCTGAACTTATAAACGAAGAGCAGCGGAGCAATGTGCAGGTAATCCTTGCAAGCGGCAAACGCCTTCTCGATACACTGAACATGATTCTCAGTTTCTCTAAACTCGAAGCGGAAAAATCTTCGGCGTATCTGAATGATTTAAGAGTTTGTTCCGTGATTGAAGAAGCGGTGAAAAATTTCGAAGCCATGGCTCGCAATAAAGGATTGTATCTTGAAACAGTTCTGAAACACCCGGAACTTACCGCCAAACTCGACGACAGGCTCCTGAGAAATATTCTGAATAACCTTTTGAAGAACGCTATCGTGTTCACTGATAACGGGGGTGTAACTGTCCATTTCGACTGTTCCGGCGATACGATGACTATCAAGGTCGCTGATACCGGCGTGGGCATCGAGAAAGAAAATTTCGATATGATATTCGAACCGTTCAGACAGGAAAGCGAAGGGTTCGGCAGAAACTTTGAAGGTACGGGTCTCGGACTGTCAATTACGAAAAGATACGTCGAAATGCTGAAAGGCAGAATAAGCGTTGAAAGCGAAAAAGACAAAGGCTCCGTGTTTACAGTTGAACTGCCTCTGCATCCCGCGATAACACCGGTTGATGAAACGGTTATAACTGATTCAGAGCCTGAAGCGGTTAATATCGCAGGGAAGCAGTCTTCCCGAAAAAGGTCCGTGCTTATTGTCGAGAATGATAAAGAGAATCTCGCTTATGCCGAAACAGTCCTGCGTAGACTGTTTAAAACCGATTCCGCCGTCGACGGTTTCATCGCTGTGGAAAAAGCCCGGCGCGATTATTATGACATCATTCTCATGGATATAAACCTCGGACACGGCATTGACGGAATTCAGGCCGCGAAGGAAATCAGAAAACTCGGCGGATATTCGGATACGCCAATCGTTGCCGTGACCGCGTACGCGCAGGAAGGCGACAGAGAGGAATTCCTCAGTTCCGGCTGCTCTCATTACATCGCAAAACCATTCTCAAGAGAAGAACTGCTCACGCTTATGGAAGAAATATCTTCTTCAATCTGAATACAGACTTTACAGTTGATTTATTCATCGCCTCTGATTAAGTTTTAATACAGCAAAGTTGCCCGCTCAATATTGTATATCCCGTAGAGCTTTTTTTACGCATACTGTTTTTACAGGGAGGAAATTCCTCCGTTTATTATATTAAACGAAAGGAATGAAAATGAAAAAGTTATTCTTCTTTGCCGCGATTATTCTGATTTGCACGGGTCTGCAGGCGCAGATGAAATTCAGAAGCGGCATGTTCTTCCACCACTCCACAGGCCTCTGCATCTGGGGACCGAACGGCAGCAGCACAAGCGTTCCCCAGCAGATGACGATTTATAACACCTCACACGGTTATACCGGACTGAACGCGGTCACTATGTCTGAACTCTGGTTTCCTGTGAATGTGGATAACGAATGGTATCTCTGGCATGAGATGTTCGAACAAAATACGCCGGAGAATATTTCTTCTTACTTCAGCGGCAATAAAATCATTATGGTTAAATCATGCTTTCCCTCGTCCGCTCTCGAAGGAGTCGGCGAGCCGTGCGATACCCTGACTCCGGATTACAAGACGATTTATAATTACAAATGGCACTGGCGGCATATAATTCGCGTGATGCGCGTACATCCTCAGAATTTCTTCGTCATCTGGACAAACGCTCCTCTCGTACAGGGTGAAACTTCTCCCGAAGCGGCGGGATGGTCCAAACAGTTCTGCAAATGGGCGAAGGATACTCTTGCCGCGGGGCTCGACCCGGTCATAGGCTCGTTTCCGTTTAACGTCTATGTTTTCGATTTCTTCTCGAAACTTACTAATTCGAACGGATACCTGCAGCCTCAGTACGCTTCGAGTTCAAGCGACAGCCATCCGAATGCCGCCGCTACGGCGCTCGTGGCTCCGATGCTCGTTAACGAAACATTTGACCATTCCATCGCCTACGAATCGCTGTTCGGTATCAGAAAAATAGACGGCAGTGTACCCGGTAATTTCGGACTCATGCAGAATTATCCGAATCCGTTTAACAGTTCTACAATCTTTAATTTCAGTTTTCCCGTCAAGTCAATGGTGACGCTGAAAATATTCAATATTCAGGGAAGGGAAGTCGCCTCGCTCTTAAACGGTACGTTCCAACCCGGAAACTATCAGTATAGATACGACGCGCCTCCTGATTTGCCGGGCGGTGTGTATTTCTATAAAATGACGGCAGGTAATTTCTCCGGAGTTAAAAAGATGGTGCTCGTGAAATAACTCCGCCGCGTTTTACCCCGCGTGTTGACGGCTTTAATCGGAAATCTCCGGGCGGATTTCCGGATATAAAAATAAAAGCAGTCCCGCCGGCAGAACGGGACTGCTTGTATTGCTTAACTAATATGAAAAGAAATGAAACTCTATTTTATAAAACACATTTTCTTTATGTCGGAATAGTCTGCCGATGAAACTTTGTAGAAGTAAATCCCGCTCGAAAGCCCGTTGCCTGAAAATCTCATTATGTTGTATCCTGCTTTCATTACGCCCCCTGAAATTGATTTTATTTCCTTGCCTGACGTATCGTAAATTTTAAGCGTTACAGCGCCGTCTTTCGGCAGAGCCACAAGAATGCTCGTTTCGGGATTGAAAGGGTTCGGATAATTTTGCGACATTTCGAATTTCGACGGAATCCCTACCGTCACTTCGTCCGCCATATTGTGATAGTTGTACACTCCGTTGAAGTCAGCCTGCCTCAGCCTGTAAACGTATTTCCCTGATTGCAGATTCCTGTCCTCAAACGTGTATGAAGAAGGAACGCCCGTACTGCCTTTGCCGCTGACAAATCCCGCTTCGGTCCATTCATTTGCCCCCGTCTCATGCCTTTCAACGTAAAATCCCTTGTTGTTGTCCTCGAATTCCGTTACCCATTTCAGACTTACGTTGTTCCTGTTGAGTGTATAACTGAATGTGGAAATTGATATGGGGAGAAATCCCTGTATGAGAACAGGATTGTTCAGAGACGCGTTCTTGTTGTAACCTTCGTACCCGGGAAACCCGTTGTATTCGATGACCATCACATCGTAATTGTGTCCCGAAATCAGACCCGAGACTGTAATGACCGGATTGTCAAGTGCGCCCGCTTCGTTGTAAACACAGTACCAGCCCGTTCCGTCGGACGAGCCTGCTCCGAATACAGGAGATGCCCTGTAAGTAACGCAGTTCTGCACGTTAGGCGCCGTTCCGGTTCCGTCTTTCATGAATACCGCTCGCCTCGTTCCGTTTCCGTTCTGCCATACGAGTGTGACGTTGTTTACGTCAAGCAAAGCGAATTTTACCTGGCTCGATTGTACAGACGGAGGCGTGAAAAAGGAGATTGCGCTGTTGAATATACTCCACATCGGATTTGTGTACGGTACGCAGTCTTTCTTGAAGTACCACCAGAAATACCCGCCTACGAAATTAGGCGTCGTTATGTTCATTCTGTAATAACGCGTCATGTAAGAAGCCTTCTTCAATGTGTCGGTCGTTCCGCATTCCCCGAAACCGATTTTTGAATTCGGGAACAGGACATGCAGACTGTCGAATACCCTCTGCCAGTCGGGCTGATATCCGTTGCAGTCGTCCTCGTAGTAAGATATCCATACGTAATCAAGGCCGTTCCTTAACGAAGTCTTCACGTTTTTGTTTACCCAGTAAAACATTTCATTGCTCGCGTTTTCGTAACAATCTTTGTTGTAATAAAGCGTGAGCGCGGTCTTTTTACCCGCGCCTTTGAAAATCGCGTACGCGGTATCCATCTTCTGAACCACGTCGCTCGTCGTTCCGAGCCACTCGCCGTTAATCTCATTTCCGATTTCCCAGATGTCCACCTTGCTGCCGTGCGCTGCGAGATACTCGTTCGCTCTCGCGGTGTACTGCGCGAGATTGTACTGGCTGACGTAGTAACTGTCAAGCAGTTCTCCCATTATGAAGGCGTACTTGCTGATTTCGTTTATCGCCTGAATGTAATCCGATGCGGCTATCCATTCATCGAAAACAATTCTCGCGGTTGGTTTCTTGTAAAGGCGGGCAAGCGCCGTGTCAATCTTTGCCAGTCCGTTTACCGCATCGAGCGTTAATCCGTACACACGGCTGGTATCGATAATACCGGCTCTCGTAACCGGCGCGAGAGCGATTACAAGAATGAGAATTATTAATACTTTTTTCATTAAGCCCCCAATACAGTTTTATTTCATTAATCAAAAAATGTACCGCTTTATAGATTTGAAAAACCTTATTTGTTGCCAAATAACGCATATCTTTTTTTCGTAAACAGTTAAAAAAAAAGAATTATTCTCAATTTGAAAGCGGTTTCCGGAATTTTCTTTTAGAATGGTGTTTTATTTGTGTTTAATAATAAAAGTGTATATGCTATGTTTTCTCATATTGAGATTGCAGATAAACGTAACCGGATTGAATGCGATGCGTAAATATTAACGCCGGGTCTAATTTCGTTGAATAAAATTTGTTTATTTGTTTTACATTTATATTAAAAATTAAAAATTCTATATTATTAATCGGGTAAATCCGTGAAAGCGTGTTTTTGAACGTAATAACGCTTAATTCCGTTTACCCTCATGAAAACTTAATTTACGGAATGGCAAATAGTGAATTTCAGAAAGAATTGATAGAAGCGAATTTCGGAGACCTCGAAAATCTCTTCGGTGTAAAATACACGAAATCGGGAAACACATATTCATTCGGCATTGCGAGTTCGAGGCTGAAAAATACGATTGCGCTTGATGTTATAGTTGAGGACGGAGAAAATCTGATTTCTGTGTATTCTGAAAATTCACATTTACAATTGCAATCTTGCAAGGCATTCATCATAAGCCAGATGCTGGAAGAGGTTATCTTTTACTCAGACTGCGGCGACAAAATCTCGGGTCTCATTATTTCGAAACAGGGCGATTGCTCGCTGTACGCGAACGTCGACAAGAAAACCCTGAAAACCGATTTTATGAACCTGAACTCCGAAAAACTGCTGTCCGCCGTCGCTCTTTCGGTGATTGAGTCTTTATAAAATTTCCCAAGGAAAGTGAATAAGCCCGGTATTTCTCTAAAAATTACAAGGAATTTATTTCCCGATAAATTTGATTTCCCTTCATTCAGAAGGGGAGTCAAAGACGTAATTACTTATGTCCTTTTTCATGAGAAGGAAACTATCGGAGCGGTCAATGTGTTGTTTTGCAATGACGGAAAAATAATCGGGTACAACAAGAAGTACCTTAACCACGATTATGAAACGGACATTATTACTTTCAGGTATGACGGCGGGGATTCCGTCGAAAGCGACATTATAATATCCGTAGAAACGGTAAAACGAAACTCTTTGTTATACAAAAGCGGGTTCATTAACGAATTGTACAGGGTGGTTATACACGGTATTCTCCACCTGTGCGGCTATGAAGACGGCACTGCAAGGCAAAGAACCGCGATGAGAAAGAAAGAAAATTATTATCTTAAAATTTTAGGAATCAATTAAGGAAGTCGAAATTATTTTATGGCAAAATCATTAGTCATAGTTGAGTCACCATCTAAAGCGAAGACTATAAACAAGTATCTCGGAAAAGATTATGTTGTCGAGGCGACGGTCGGACATATAAAGAATCTGCCGAAGAATAAAATTAACATTGACCTCGATAACGGGTATGTACCTACTTACGACGTAATCGAAGGCAAGGAAAAAGTCATCAAGACTATTAGAGACCACGCTAAACAGGTAAAAAGCGTGTTCATAGCGACTGACCCTGACCGCGAAGGAGAGGCAATCGCCTCCGATATAGCGGAAGAGGTCGCGAAAGTTAACAAGAATATAAAGCGCGTTCTCTTCAACGAAATCACTAAATCGGGTGTTGAATCCGCGATGAAGGAACCCCTCGATATAGACGAGAAACTCGTCGAGTCGCAGATGGCGCGCAGGGTGATGGACAGGATTCTCGGCTATAAGGTAAGTCCGTTTCTCTGGAAATCCATGTATTTCGGGCTTTCCGCGGGACGCGTGCAGTCAGTGGCTCTTAAACTGATTTGCGAGCGTGAATTCGAAATCCGCGGTTTTAAACCCAAAGAATATTGGTCTATTGAAGGTACATTCTCGAAACCTTCGGGAAATTCGAAACCGTTCATCGCGAAACTATACAAGATTAATGAAGATATTATGAAGTATAACGGCGAAGAACCGTGCATTCATAATATAGATGAAGCGTATAAAATCCTCGAGGATTTAAGAAATAACAAGTACCGCGTTACAGATATTCAGGTCAGGGAAGTGAAAAGAAACGCTCCTCTGCCTTTCACCACGTCAGTCCTCCAGCAGACCGCGTCGTCTAAACTCGGTTACGCTCCAAAACGCACTATGATGCTCGCGCAGAAACTCTATGAAGGCGTTGAAATCAGGAAGGGCGAAGGCAATATAGGTCTTATCACCTACATGAGAACAGACTCGACGCGCATTAGCGATGAAGCGAAGAAGATGGCGAATGAATACATACTCGATAACTACGGAGAAGAATATGTCTCCAACGTCGTCCGGACAAACGGCAAGAAAGCAGTTAAGGCGCAGGACGCTCACGAGGCTATAAGACCCACAGATGTTATGATGACGCCCGATAAACTCAAGAAACTCGATAAGAGCCTCCTTGCTCTGTACACTCTCATCTGGCAGAGATTCATCTCGTCACAGATGACGCCCGCAGTGTTCGACCAGAAAACGATTCTTATTAAGGCTCTCGACCCGAAAGGCGGAAAGACCGAATATATTTTCAAAGCGACAGGCAGAATCGCGAAGTTCCTCGGCTTCCTGAAAGTTTATGAAGATACCAATGAAGATTCGTCGCCCGATGAGGAAGACGATATCGCGACAATTCCCGAAGACCTCAATGTGAACGATATGCTTAAGGCGGCTTCGATTAAGAAGGAGCAGCATTTTACAAGCCCTCCTCCAAGATACACGGAAAGCAGTCTTATCAAACAGTTAGACGCTCTCGGTATAGGACGACCGAGCACGTTCGCTCTCATTGTTACGACTGTTATCGACAGAAAGTATGTCGACCTCGTGGAAAGAAAACTTTTCGCGACGGAACTCGGAATACAGGTGAATAAGATTCTTCAGGAATATTTTCCTGACGTTATAAACACTCAGTTCACAGCGGGTATGGAAGAGGAACTCGATACTATCGCGAACGGTGAAAATACTTACAAAGCCGTTCTCGACGATTTCTATCTTCCGTTCAAGAAAGACCTCGAAGCCGCAGACGCCGCGGCGCCCGAAATCAAAAAGTCTTTAATCGAAAAAACCGAAATCAAATGTCCGGAATGCGGCGAAGAAACAGGCGCTGTCATGCTCAAGAAATGGGGCAGGAACGGACTCTTCTATACATGCGAAAGATATCCTAAGTGCAAGGCGACTCTCTCAATCGACCAGACAAACGGAAATGAACCGAAGATTGTCGAAGGCATCAAGTGCGATAAGTGCGGAGCCGATATGGTCGAAAAATCCGGACCCTACGGAAAGTTCTACGGATGCACAAACTATCCGAAGTGCAACGGAATAAAACCAATCACGCTCGGCATCAAATGCCCGAAGTGCGGTAAGGGCGAGATTCTCGAACGCAGGGGCGGAAAGAGAAAGAGGATTTTCTACGGATGCACAAATTATCCCGAATGCGACTTTATAGAGAACAGCATTCCCGTTATTCAGCCATGCGAAAACTGCGGCAACAGTTACATGGTTAAAAAAACGACTCAGCGCGACGGTGATTTCCTTTATTGCACGAAATGCAAGCATAAGGAAATCCTAACAAAAGAAAATGTCAGCAAAGACTAAAATATTTTCTTTAATCGACGGGTTCCTTGAATACATTAATTACGCTCGTAATTACTCGAAGAATACTGTGGCTTCGTACCGCAATGACCTCGAACAGTTCGCGGAGTTCCTTATAATGACGGAGTACGGCAAAAAAGTATCACCTGAAAAAGCGGAAATTGACATTTCGTCAGTCGACCTCCCTTTGCTGAAATCATTCGTTGCCGACCTGTTTGAGAAACAGAAACTCGACATCAAAAAAGCGCGCAAGTTTTCTAACCGCTCGATTTCAAGAAAGATATCAACGCTGAAATCGTTTTTCAAGTACCTCTACAGAAAGAAAATCGTTTCGTCGAATCCCGCTTCCGCGCTCGCTTTCCCGAAGATGCAGAAGAAACTTCCTTCGTATATAGCGGCGTCCGATATGACAAAACTTCTTGACAGGATAGGGGACGGCGAACTTAATTTTATCGACAAGGCTATATTCGAACTATTCTACGGAACGGGTATCCGTCTCAGCGAACTGATTAACCTTAAAACAGTCGACATAGATTTTTACAAGAACACTGTCCGCGTTCTCGGCAAAGGCTCGAAAACAAGAATCGTTCCTTTCGGGAGCAAGGCGCTCGAAGCCCTGAAGAATTACATGCAGATTCGTGACATTCTGAATTTCAACAAGTCGGATTATTTCTTCCTCAATAAGAACGGAAAGAAATTATATCCGATGGAAGTTTCGAGAATGGTTAAGAAGAATCTTTCGAAGGTAACCGACGTGAAGAAAAAATCTCCTCACGTCCTCCGCCATTCGTTCGCAACGCATCTCCTTGACGCGGGAGCGGACATACGCGCGGTGAAAGACCTTCTCGGGCATGAAAACCTGTCGACGACTCAGGTCTATACTCACGTAAGCCCCGAAAAACTTAAAAAAGCATATAAACAGGCGCATCCCAAGGCCTGAATTCATCTTTATAATCTCGTTGATTTTTAGTAATTTTGTCAAAATTTAAATATGAAGATACAGTTAAAGGAAATATGCCACGGAAGAAGCGGCGATAAAGGCGATGCCGCCAATATCGGGCTTATCGCGTATAAGAAGGAAGACTATGAACTGATTAAGAAACAGGTCACTGCCGAAAAGGTGAAAAAGTTCTTCGAAGGGATTTGCGAGGGCGAGGTTGAAAGATTCGAAATGCCTAACATTAACGCGCTTAACTTCCTGCTTCATAACACGCTCGGCGGCGGAGGTACCGTTTCGCTGAAACTTGACGCGCAGGGCAAGACGCTCGCCAGCGCGCTGCTTAAAATGGAGATTGAAGAATAATGTACGAACAACAAAAATACGTATTAAAAGACTCGAGAGAAAAACTGGAAACTCTGAGGAGGTTTCTTTGAAATCCCCGAAAAGAAAACACGCCTGAAAGAACTCGAAGATGTCTCCCGGAAAAATGATTTCTGGGAAGACCAGAAGAACGCCCAGACAACCCTGCAGGAAATAGCAAACCTGAAAAGATGGATTGAAGATTTCGAAAAAGCGAACGAACTGCTTTCCGATATAGATATCCTTATGGAAATCGGCGAATCAGAAAACGATGAATCAATTGTTCCCGAACTTGAAACTCAGACTAAGTCGCTCGAAAAATATCTCGAAGAACTTGAGTTCAAGAATACGCTTTCCGATAAAGATGATATCAGCAGCGCGATTCTTACTATAAATTCGGGCGCGGGCGGAACTGAGGCGCAGGACTGGGCGGAGATGCTTCTCCGCATGTACTCGCGCTATGCCGAAAAGAACAAATTCAAGGTTATGCTTGCCGACAGGCTCGACGGCGACGGCGCGGGAATCAAGAGCGCAACCCTCGAGATTGACGGGCAGTACGCCTACGGCTACCTGAAAGCCGAGAACGGCGTTCACCGCCTCGTGAGGATTTCTCCTTTCGACGCGAATAAGAAACGCCATACGTCATTCGCGGCCGTGTTCGTGTCTCCGATTATTGATGACAACATAGACATTGAAATAAATCCCGTTGACCTGAAAATCGATACTTTCCGTTCGGGCGGAGCGGGCGGACAGAACGTCAACAAGGTTGAAACTGCCGTGAGAATCACTCACGTGCCGACAGGCATCGTGGTTCAGTGCCAGAACGAGCGCTCTCAATTGCAGAACAGACAGAACGCCATGAAGATGCTTCGCTCGAAACTCTATCTTATGGAAAAGGAAAAACAGCAGGAAAAACTTAACTCGATAGAAAAGTCGAAGAAGAAAATCGAATGGGGCAGCCAGATTAGAAGTTATGTGTTCCATCCGTATAACATGGTGAAAGACCACCGCACGAATTACGAAACGTCCGACACCCAGTCCGTTATGGACGGCGAAATCGGCGAATTCATTCGCGCGTACCTGCTCTCTTAAGAGCAGAAGTTCTTTGAGAATCTAGAATCTAGAATCTAGAATCTAGAATCTAGAAGATCTTGATCTTACTGTTAATCGTTAAATGTTAACTGCTAATTGCAAAGAATGTCCCCCGCTGGCGGGGGTGCCCCGACGTACGTCGGGGCGGGGGAGGACCGGTACTAAAACTATTCTCCCGCAATATCGCGATATAGGATGACCCTTTGGGTCATCCAGGTACAACACGTTCACCGAACGTGTTGTATAAACGCAGGGTTAGTGAGACAAAGAAATACAGAGTAAAAACCCGTAAAATATTTGATTTTTAATATAGCTTTTTGATTTTTGATATTTGATTTTTGATTTACCAAGCAAAACAAAACGAAGCAAACGAAAAAACTTGAACTATAAGTACTTCATAGCAAAAAGGTATTTGTTCACCAAGAAAGACTCGAAGTTCGTGTCTTTCATAACCTATATCGCAATCGCCGGCGTAGCGCTCGGCGTTGCCGTGCTCATTATCGCCGTATCCATTCTCGGCGGCTTCGAGCAGGAAATACGCGATAAGGTGGCGGGACTCGTTTCGCACATACAAATACATTCCTTCAAACCCGAAGGAGTCGCGAACTATGAAGACGCAATCAAAATCGTTAAAGACAACGTTCCCGAAACACGCGGCATCTCCGCGTACGTCCAGCGCGAAGGCGTTATACGCTATAAGGAAAACGTCGAAGGCATCGTCCTTAAAGGCGTTATTCCCGAAAGCGACCTTTCTACCGCGCGCTTCAAAATCATAGACGGCGAGTTCAACCTGAAACCTATCGATACTATTTTCTCGCGCATCGTCGTCGGCGATAAACTCGCCGATAAGATGAACCTGAAAGTCGGAAACAAGGTCGTGATTTTCGGACTCCACGGTATACCGTCGCCCCTGAATCCTCCGCAGATAAAACAGTTCATAATAAGCGGAATATATGAAACGGGTCTCCGCGACTACGACGATATCGTCGTTTATACCGACCTGAAAACCGGACAGAAACTTTTCAACTTCGGTATGTACGTATCGGGCATCGAAATGAACGTCGAAGACGTCAATAAGGTCGAGGACACAGTCAATAAACTCAAAACGCTTCTCGGCTATCCGTTCTATCCGCGCTCTCTGTTCAAACTCTACAAAGGACTGTTCACGTGGGTCGAACTTCAGAAAGCTCCGACTCCGGTAATTCTCGGACTCATTATTATAGTCGCGACTTTCAACATTATAGGAACTCTGCTCATGCTCGTTCTCGAAAAAACGCGGTCAATCGGGATTCTTAAAGCCCTCGGCGCTTCCAATAACGACGTTATGAAAATATTCGTCTTCGACGGAATAATAATCGGCGTTATCGGAATCGTTATCGGCAACGTGCTCGGACTCGGAATGTCGCTCATCGAACTCAAGTACCGTTTCTTCTCACTGCCCGAATTCTATTACATGAAAAGCGTGCCGATACTCATAGTACCCGAATACATAGTTTTAATTTCCTTAATAACACTGGCGCTCGTATTTCTGGCGACGATAATCCCGTCGTTCCTCGCTTCCAAATTCGATCCCGTAAAATCACTGAGGTTCAACTGATGCAACTCAACAAGAACAAAGCGAAAATAGGAATGATGTTCGACCAGATAGCCGGACGGTACGATTTCCTCAATCATTTTTTCACGGCGAACCTCGATAAGTGCTGGCGGCGCAAAATTATAAGGCAGATTAAATATTTTAACTTTCCTTTCGATACAGTCGTCGACCTCGCGTCGGGCACGGGCGATATGATGGCGGAACTCCTGAAACTCGGTCCTGAAAAAGCGTACTCCTTCGACATATCCGAAAAGATGCTCGACGTTCAGCGCGTAAAGATTAAAGACGAAAGGCTCGTGATTGAGGTTGCAGATTCGGAAAACATGCCGGTGGGGGATAACTCGGTTGACATACTAACAATCGGATTCGGCGTCCGTAACTTCGAAAATCTCGACAAGTCGCTCGACGAAATCCGGCGTGTGCTGAAGCCGAAGGGAATACTGATAGTACTCGAAATGTTCGGGATGAAGAAGCGCAACGTCCTTTTCGAATTCTATTTCACGCGCATAATGCCTCTGTTCGGCAAACTAATATCTCACAGCACGTACGCGTACGATTACCTCCACAACTCCGTAATGAAATTCAAGACCGTCGACGAATTCGCCGCCCTGGCCGTATCCCGCGGCTTTGCCCTCCGCAAAAAAGACAACAACTTCCTGAAATTCGTGTATTCGGTGTACCTGCAGAAGAGCTGATTATCTTTATTCTTTGTGACACTTTGTGAACCCTTTTTCTGCCGCGGATTAACACGAATAAAAACGGACTCAATAGTAAAACCGGATATGAAAATATAAAAACAAATCCCCCTCTAATTTCACTTGCTTTATACAAAGAAAAATATGTACTATTAACGCGGCAGTGAAGTGAGAACAATGAGTGTCACGCTGTAAATCCTGATAAATCCTGCTTATATCAATTAATAACACCGGATAAATGTGGTTTTATGCCTTATGACGGTTTATTACAAAGTATCTGAAAATATATATTAACACGAGTGAGCATGTAATACTCGTTTATTTCCTTCTTTATTTTCCGCGGTTCTTCACGGCAATGACTTTTTCAAACTTAATATTTGTGACATGAGATACAAAAATTTAAAGGGCGAATTTAAGGTTTATGCCGTTACAGGCACGAACGCCGCCGCTTTCGCCATCGACTGCGATAAAAGTTCTATGAAAAACCTCCTCGGATTCGCCGTCGAAAAAGAATATTACAAGGACGGCAAGAAAGTCCGGAAGACAGTCGAGGGCTACAAGGTCTTCAAAGAAACAGTCCCGAAACCTAAACCCGGGGATTACCATTCCACTTTCGAGCATCCCATCCAGTCGTTCACGTGGGAAGATTTCTCTTCGTACCCGGGTATGAAATACAAATATTATTTCACGCCTCTCTACGGCTCACCGAAAAATATCGGAAAGGGGAACATGTTCTCAATCGATGTCGAGACCGAACCCGCGTGGAAGGAAAACGACCACAGCGTTTTCTTCAACCGCGGCGTCGCCTCCAGCCAGGCGTACGCTAATAAGTTCGGAAACAAAAAACCTTCCGAAGTGAAGGGCCGTGCCGCATATAAATGGCTTTCGAGAGGTCTCGAAGAGGCGATTTACAGTTTCATCGCCGCCGCGAAAAATGGCGACGAACTCACCGGCTGCTTCTACGAGTTCCATTACGCGGACGTTCTTATCGCGCTGAAGAAAGCCGCGCAGAGCGGCGTGAAAGTGAATATTATTTATGACGCCAAGGACAACGAACACAAGGATTCAAAAACGAAGAAGATGGTACCGAGTTTTCCGAAAGAAGAAAATCTTGCGTGCATCAGCGAAACAGGCCTCGATAAACCTAAGAATGTCTTTCTTCTCGGAAGAACCATGAACAAAAGTTATATCTGCCATAACAAATTTCTCGTTCTCGTAAGAAATGGCAAGCCCGTAAAGGTCTGGACAGGCTCGACGAATATATCCGAAGGGGGAATCTTCGGTCAGTCGAATGTAGGGCATTCCGTCAGCGACCCCGCCGCGGCGAAGAAGTATATCGATTACTGGACAGCTCTCCGTGATATTAAAACCGGCACTGCGCTTAAGGCGAAGGTGGAAAGCATCGAAGCCGATATCCCTTCGGTCGATAAAGTGAAAAACGGCGTCACCTGCATCTTCAGCCCGCGCAAATCGCTTAACATGCTCGGCTTTTACGCCGACCTGCTCGTGAGCGCGAAAGACTGCGCGTGCATCACACTCGCTTTCGGCGTGAACAAGACTCTCAGACAGCATCTGATGAACAACACTCCGAAAAGCGCTCTGACGTTCCTCATGCTTGAAAAGGACGAAGCGGGAATCGCGAATTACGAATACAAGAAGAACATCGTCAAGGCTGTCGGCTCGTACCTGGATACAGACGCTCTCGCGGGATGGACGAAGGAAGTCACAACGCAGAATCTCGGGCTTAACACGCACGTAAGGTTCGTGCATACAAAGTTCATGCTGAAAGATCCGCTCGGAAGCGCTCCCGTCGTGGTTTCAGGCTCATATAATTTCAGCGAGGCGGCGACTGTAAAGAACGACGAGAACATGGTAATCATAAAAGGCAGTAAACGCGCCGCGGATATTTATTATACCGAGTTCATGCGTATCTTCGGCCAGTACTATTTCCGCTGGGTTTTCAACCAACTCGAGAAAGAAGGTAAAATAAAGAAAAGCGACAACGACGGATTCCTTAAACCCGACGATTCATGGACACAAGCATACATGAAGAACGGATTGAAAAGGAAGAAGATAGAGATATTCGAGAAAATGGCAGTCTAAATCAAATATCAAAAATCAAAAATCAAATATCAAAAATAAAAATAATAAATCAAATATTTTAGGAGATGGCACTCTGTGTTTCTCTGCATTTCCTCTGTGTTTCTCTATGCCTACTCTGCGTTATACTGAGTCACTGCTCCGGCGTTTATACAACACGTTCTGCGAACGTGTTGTATCTGGATGACCCGGAGGGTCCTCCCGCCCAGAGTATGCGGGAATGACAACGGTTGAGGATAAGCCCACCCCCGTCCGCCTTCGGCGTCCACATCTCCACGGCGACCCTTCGGCCCCGCCAGCGGGGGACATTCTTTGCAATTAACAGTTAACATTTAACGATTAACAATAAGAGCAAGATCTTCTTGATACTTGATTCTCATCCTTTTCTATATCATAGATTCTCAAACAATATCCAACCCGTGCTTCTTGCTTCTTGCTTCCATCAAGTTCCTATAGATTCTTAATTCTCTTCAATTACTAATTAGAAACTTCTGAAAAACTCTTATTTGAGAAAACCTTGAAATCGAAAATCGTATTTCCGTAATGGATACCGGCTTTCGCCGGTATGACAAACACTAATTACATCGTTTTTCAGAAGTCTCTAATTACTAATTACTAATTATTAATCAGTAGTGTCCCGCTTAAAAAATATAAAGAGCTGTAACAGCTAATAAAATA
>JAJTBN010000226.1 GCA_021286895.1 Bacteroidota bacterium
GACAGAAGAAAAGATGACAGAAGAAAAGATGACAGAAGAAAAGATGACAGAAGAAGCGAAGGCTGGAGAAATGACGGCGAAAGATATACCGCAAGGGGAAAAAGCCGGAGGAAAAGCGATGACAGAAGAAATGACGACAGAAGAAAAGAGCAGCGCGGCGGCAAAGAATACGGAAGCGTAAAACAGAGACGCCCCGACAGGGAAAACAGGGAAAAAGTCAGACAGGAAATTTATTTCGGAAAGAAGGAAACCGGCAAACCGAAAAAAAACGGCGGGGCTGAACCTGATTTTGAAAAATCCCTCCTTGAGGAAATCGGCAAACTTAGAGAACTTCCCTTCACGACCGAAGAACACTTCAAGAAAAAATCTTTCAGGGATTACAGGACATCGGCCGAAGAGGAGAACGGAAAAAAATCAAAAGCCAAAAGCACTTACAGAGAAGAGCCGTTCAAAAAGAAGAAAAACTGGTTCGACAGATTCAGGAGAAAGAAGAAAAAATAACCCGGCTGAGACGGACCGTCGCTTTTTTTATCAGCCGCGCACATTAACTAATATCAAACCACAGGAGTATAAAAGAAAACCTCTTTCCGGCGGGGAGCCGGAAAGAGGTAGGAGTACAGGATAATTAGGGTCATATTTATCCTGTTCTCCGTATCATTAGATTATGAGCAGAAAGAGGGAATATGTCCGTATAATAAAGTGTATTGTTCAGTATGTTGTTGAGGTTTTTCATTGTTCCAAATCCCTTTTTAAATACTCTTCCCCGCCGGACGGGGAAGAGTTAAAGAAAAATGAATTCACTGTTCATTCCGCAGAATTGTCCTCCCCTTATTGACAGACAAAGTATTTGCGAACTACAGCAAATTATGCGGCCGTCTTAAACTGTTATGCCTCCAATTTTATCACTGAAAATTTACCGCATGTAAAATTATCTCAAATTTATACGAAATTGTTAAATATGTCAATAGATAAAATGCGATTTTAAAATATTTTTTGTATTTTGTCTCAGAATTACGTAAAATATTAATTATCAAATAGTTATTTATACATTTTTGTAAGCAAATTCCTATTTTACATAAAAAAAACGGATTCTTTTGAATCCGCTTTTAAATTTTATATTTATTTCCCTATTATTTTATCAGTATCATTCTCTTCACGTCCGTAAATCCCGAAGTGTTAAGCCTGCAGAAATATACACCGCTTGTTAGCCCCGACCCGTTAAAATCAACGGCGTATTTTCCCGCCTGCTTGCTTTCGTTAACGAGCACTGCCACCTCTCTTCCGAGCGCGTCGTAAACGGTGAGGTTAACCATTGAGGCTTTCGGCACTTCGTATTCTATTTTTGTAACGGGATTGAAAGGATTCGGATAATTCTGATGCAGCCTGAATTCTGACGGCAGCCCCGTTTCCTGATTCCCGTTCTTTGTAATCAGGTTTGCAACAAAACAAATGTTCGGTCTCGTTGGCATCACGTTGCCAGTAGTAATATCCACGCAGCCGTTTCCTGTTGGAAGGTCCACGTGATTATGCACCGTCATGCCCGCCGCAGCCGACCCTTTCACGTAAGAATTGGTCGTCCAGCTGTTGTTGTTAAAACATATTTCGATAAGCAGGTTGCTCCCCCTCGTATATGCGAAAGGCGTATTCAGCAGTATGAACTGCACTCCGGGTCCCGGCGGATAATAAGTTCCCGTGTAAACGGTCGTCCAGCCGGTCGAAACAAGGTCGGTCAGAGTCGTCATCGCGGTATGCTGCATTTTAATCGTAAATCCGTTCAACGCCTGAAGGCTTATACTGTCGAAATTAAACCCGACCTGCGTTATTAGTCCGGAAGTTCCTCCAGCCGCAACGATTTCCGCCGAAGTGTAAAGCATGTCGGTTCTTGAATCTTCATAATACGAAAAGAACGGATAACCGATGCTTGAGTTACCCGAACCGACACAGAGCATCGTTTCCTGATTTACGAGTTTGGCAATCGTTCCCATTTCGCCTACAACCCATCCCGCGGATGTCGCCGGCGGAAATGTAATATTGTAAAGGTCGTTCGGGGATATTGTTACGTTCGTCCAGCTCGCTCCGCCGTCCTCCGTGCTGATTATCATCCCGTTGTTGGCCGCCGTATATGCCTTCGACGGGCTCACATAATATATGGAGTTCAGATTATTCGTGTAACCCGTATTTATCAGATTCCAGTTCGTGCCGCCGTTGATGGTTTTGTATACCCTGCCGCTGTCCGCGGCTATCATGCCGACGGTAGAAGAAATAAATTTCACTTCGTTAAGCGAATCGGTCTGCAGCCTCTGCGATGTGAAACTTGCGCCGCCGTTTGTAGTCTTTGTCACATACCCGTAGGTATCCACGCCCCATCCGTTAAGGTCGTTGACGAAAAAGACCCTCGAGCGGTAGCCGGGCATATTAACAAGGTTTGACCACGTATTTCCCGCGTCTGTTGTCTTAAGTATATCTCCGTAAAAATCCCCCGCCCATCCTACGCTTGCCGATGAAAAGTGCACTGAAGTGACCGCGTAAGTTACGGGAAGAGTAATCTGCGTCCAGTTATCGCCCGCGTCAGTGGTTTTATAAAATCCGCTCTGCGAAGAAACGAAACCCGTTAACGCGTCGATGAAATACGCAACGTTGTTATTGCCCGCCGAAGGGGATGTTATAGCAGTCCAGTTAAGACCTGCATTCGCAGTCCTGTATATTTTGGCGTTATTGCCGACCGCATAACCGACGAATGAGTTTGGAAAAGAAACACAGTTCAGGTTTTCAATGGTGCCGATATTAATAGTCTGCCATGTTGCCTGAGAAAAGGAAATATTCGCCAGAAAAAGGGAAATGACGAATAAATACAGAATGAATATTTTCTTCATATTACCTCCCTATACTTGTTTTAATAAAATTTATGGGTTTTTTTAATAATAAAACAGATTAAAATTTATAAAACACGTATCGACCGTTCTTGTTCCTTGGAACACTGTCTCTATATAACAAAGAGCCGCTGCCGAAGCAGACGACTCTTTTTGGGTCATTGGGCTTTCGCACTCTAAGATTTAACTTCTCCCGCCACGGAAGAATTTTCGTTTTTATCGTTCGTGTATATATACAACCATCCGCAAATAATTTCGGAAAAAAATCACGAAATTTTTTTAAAATTTTTTTATTAAGAATGCGCGGGAATCGGTGCTATGAAATGTGAATATAACGGGAAATCGTCGAAAAACAGTGTTATCAGAGCAGTTTCAGGTTTCCTTTCTCGAAATCGAGCAGCCATTGCTTGCGCCAGAGTCCCCCGCCGTAGCCCGTCAGCGTTCCGTCCTCTCCTATAACACGGTGGCAGGGTATTATTATCGAAATTCTGTTGTGCCCGTTCGCGTTGGCGACAGCCCTGACCGCAGACGGCTTTCCCATCATTTCGGATTCTTTCTTATATGATACTGTCTTGCCGTAAGGAATTTTCTTCAGTGTTTCCCATACCGATTTCTGGAAATCCGTTCCGGGCGCGTCGAGAGGTACTGTGAAAGTCTTGCGTTTGCCGTCAAAGTATTCGTTCAGTTCTTTTTCAAGCAAGGAAAAATGCTTGTTATCGCCGGGAAGTATTACGGCTTTGAAATATTTTTTCAGTTCTTTGAATTCAGTTTCAAGCATTCGCCTGTCGGTAAAATCGAGCATGCATATTCCCTTTTCCGTGCCGCAAATGTACATCGGTCCGACGGGCGTCTCAATTCTCTTCATGTTTATAACGTTCATCGCTTTTGATTTAGTAGGGGCTTCGTTGAAAATGTTTTTGTATGACGAATTGAATCCGCTTAGCGAGCCGTAACCTGAATCGTATGCCGTTCCAGATACCTTCTCGCCAGACTGCATCATGTTGAAAGCGTTGTTGATTCTCATCATCCTCTGGAATGTCTGGAAAGTCATGTTGTGATTTTTCTTAAACCATCTTCTTATTTTGTTCGGCTCGAAACCGCGGAGAAAAAGGTCGTAGTCCTTAATTTTCTTCGAAGGGTTCGCGCTTATTTCCTTAATAAGTTTTTTAATATAGTCCGGGGTCCTTGCCGCAAGGTCGAGAGGCGCGCAGAGTTTGCAGGGCCTGAATCCGTGCTGCAGAGCCTCTTTCGGAGTTTTATAAAATACTACATTCCCGAATTTCGGTTTTCTCGCGGAACATGTAGGCCTGCAGAATATTCCAGTCGTCTTTACCGCCACTATGAATATCCCCTCGAATGAGGAGTCTTTCCTGAGCAGCGCGTTGTACATTTTTCTGTCCGTAAGCATAATTTTCTTTTATACAAAAATACATCTAATGAGTTTTAGGCGCTACCGATTTCTTGACAGGGAATTTTTTTTCAATGAGTAATTAGTAATGAGTAATTAGTAATGAGTAATTAAGAGCGGGCTAAAAGAAATAATAAGAGCAGTTACATAGAGGGACACGGAGGAGGCACGAAGGGACACGGAGAATAATAATCGCTTTCATAAAAAATTCCGGGAGTCCCCCATTTAAAGAGGCTGTGTGAAAATTGCAAAAAAACATAAAAATATTGGTATAAAAAGA
>JAJTBN010000227.1 GCA_021286895.1 Bacteroidota bacterium
CATGTCCTTTCCGGTTTTTTAAGTTTTTAACTTCTGTCAACCTATTTCAGGACAAACAATAAACTACTAACTTCTAACTACTAACTCCTGTTCTTAAAATTTGTACTAATCCAATTCTACCAATATGTCGCCCGCTACGCGGGCTGGCAGTCATGGTTATTCTTTTTTCCGGTTATGTTCAATCCAGATTCTTACTCCAGCTCTTCTTGATTCTTGATTCTTGATTCTTGATTCTTGCTCTTCTTGATTCTTGATTCTCAAAAATATTTACTTATCAATTGTTTTATGAATTGATTAATTTTATTGAAATAACAAATCAATGGGACAAAAAAGAGTATTAATAACGGGAGCGGCTGGATTCATCGGCTCGCATCTTTGCGACAGGTTCATAAAAGAAGGTTTTTACGTGATAGGTATGGATAACTTGAGCACGGGCTCGTTGAAAAACATCGAGCATCTTTTTCCGGTTAAGGAATTCGAATTTTATTTTCATGACGTTACCAAATTCGTACACGTGCCGGGAAACCTGGATTACATACTTCATTTCGCTTCGCCCGCGAGTCCCATCGATTATCTTAAAATCCCCATTCAGACACTGAAAGTCGGCTCGCTCGGGACCCACAATCTTCTGGGTCTGGCGAAGGAAAAGAAGTCGAGATTTTTAATCGCTTCGACTTCGGAAATTTACGGCGACCCGAACGTTCATCCGCAGACTGAAGAATACTGGGGCAACGTGAATCCGATAGGCCCGCGCGGAGTTTACGACGAGGCGAAGAGGTTCATGGAAGCGATTACGATGGCTTACCATACTTACCACGGTCTCGACACCCGCATAGTGAGGATTTTCAACACGTACGGCCCGAGGATGAGACTCAATGACGGACGCGCTCTGCCGGCATTCATCGGTCAGGCGATTCGCGGCGAGAATATAACGGTATTCGGTGACGGAAGCCAGACGCGCTCTTTCTGTTTCATAGACGATATGATAGAAGGGATTTTCAGACTGCTTATGAGCGATTATACGATGCCCGTTAACATAGGCAATCCCGATGAAATAACGATTAAGGAGTTCGCGGAAGAAATAATAAAACTAACGGGAACGAATCAGAAAATCGTTTATGAGGAACTTCCGACGGACGACCCTAAGCAGAGGCAGCCGGATATTACAAAGGCGAAGAAAATTCTCGGCTGGGAGCCGAAGATTTCGCGTGCCGAGGGGCTTAAGATTACTTATGATTACTTCAAGAAGATACTCGGGAAGTAAATTATTTTCCTTTAACAATTTTATTTCTATAATGCCGGCTCGCGCCGGCGCGTCAGGTAAATATCCCGAAGTCTCGGGACAGGCTCTGACGCCGCCAAATATTAATTATTTCCTTTAACCGTCTTTCTTCCTATGCTGTAATAAGTATAGCCGAGTTCTTTCATTGCACTGAGCGCGTATATGTTCCTGCCGTCGAATATCAGTTTATTCTTAAGAAGAGAAGTCATTTTATCAAAATCGGGATTCCTGAACTCGTTCCATTCGGTGAATATCAACAGCGCTTCGGCGTTCTTAATGGCGTCGTACTCGTCTTTGGCATAAGTAATTTTCTCATTAAGATAAAATTTCGATGTCTCGATTGCCGCTGGGTCGTACGCGCTGACTTTCGCTCCGGCTTTAAGAAGTTCGTTTATAATCACGACAGACGGCGCTTCGCGCATATCGTCCGTATTGGGTTTGAAAGCGAGTCCCCACACACCGAATTTCTTTTCTTTTATGTCGCCGTTGAAATGCTTTACGACTTTGTTGAACAGGACTTTCTTCTGGGCTTTATTGATTTTATCGACGACAGTCAGCAGGCTCATTTCCGAGCCTTTGTCTATCGAAGTTTTTATAAGCGCGTTCACGTCTTTCGGGAAACAAGAGCCGCCGTATCCGATTCCTGCGAAGAGAAATCTCTTGCCGATTCTTGTATCAGTTCCCATGCCTTTTCTTACGTTGTCTATATCCGCTCCCGCCGCTTCGCAGAAGTTAGCGAGTTCGTTCATGTAAGTAATTCTCATCGCGAGATACGAGTTCGCGGCGTATTTCGTCACTTCGGAACTCGCGGTATTCATTTCTACTATTGGATTCCCCTGTCTGACAAAGGGTTCGTAGAGCAGGCGCATTTTTTCGAGCGCGGTTTTGCTTTCAGAACCGATAACAATCCTGTCGGGTTTCATGAAATCCTCGACCGCGAAACCTTCGCGCAGGAATTCGGGATTGGAGACTATATCGAAATTATCGCCGCCTTCTTTTCTAATTTCGGCTTCTACATGTCCGGCGGTTCCGACAGGAACTGTGCTCTTATTTACTATAATCTTATAATTTTTATTTCCGTCGGCTTTCAGGATTTTGCCTAAATCTTTCGCGACGCCGAGAACGTACTGCAGGTCGGCGGAGCCGTCCTCGCCCTGCGGAGTTGGCAGGCAGAGAAACACGACTTCGGAATTCAGAACCGCGTGTTTCAAGTCGCCGGTGAACGACAGTCTTCCCTTTTCAATATTCCTGCTGAAAATAATTTCAAGACCGGGTTCATAAATAGTCACTTCGGCGTTCTGAAGTTTTTTAAGTTTTTCCGGACTGTTGTCGACGCAAATCACATTGTTGCCCATTTCGGCAAAGCAGGTTCCGGAAACAAGTCCCACATATCCTGTGCCAATTACGGAAATATCCATATAATGAAATAAATTATTATTAATACTTTTGATTTTTATGCCAGTTCCAGGCGGTTTCAATTATTCTTTTGAGACCGTATTCAGATTTCCAGCCCAGAATTTTTTTCGCTTTCGAATTATCTGCAACGAGAACGGCAGGGTCGCCCGCGCGTCTGCCGGTAATTTCGGATTTGATTTCTTTGCCCGTGACTGCTCTTGCCGCGTCTATAATTTCCTTAACTGAATAACCGTCGCCTGTGCCGATGTTTATCGCTGTTGACGGATTTCCGTCGTTCAGGTATTCGAGCGCGAGAACGTGTGCGTCGGCGAGGTCGTTAACGTGTATGTAATCACGCAGACACGTGCCGTCCTTGGTCTCGTAATCATCCCCGTAAATTTTAATATTGTTTCTCTTTCCGAGCGCGGTAAAAAGCACGAGCGGAATGAGATGCGGTTCGGGTTCATGGCTTTCGCCGATTGAGCCGTCGTCTGAATCGCCCGCGGCGTTGAAGTACCGTAGCGCGGTATATTTCAAACCGTGCGACCCGTCAAAATCCGACAGAATGTTTTCAATCATCAGTTTCGTTTTCGCGTAAGGGTTAATCGGCGCGGGTTTCTGTGCTTCGGAAATCGGAATCCGTTCGGGATTTCCGTACACCGAGCAGGTCGAAGAGAACACGAATTTCTTTACGCCGTATTCGTTCACGGTTTTAATGAGATTGAAACTGCCGACGACGTTATTCTCGTAATACAGACCCGGATTTTCGACTGATTCACCGACGTATGCGAAAGCGGCGAAGTGCACTATAGCATCGAATTTATGTTTCGAGAAAACATATTTCAGACTGTTCACGTCGAGAAGGTCGGCTTTTTCGAATGTAACGTTTTCAGAAACTGATTCAATATGGCCGCGCGAGAGGTTATCGAGAATGACAACTTCATGGCCTTTTTTCATGAGCCGTCTCACGGTATGAGAGCCTATATATCCTGCACCACCTGTAACGAGTACGCGCATCTTTTTGCTTAAGTTAATATTATGGAAAGTAATGATTTATTGCTGCTTAATAAATGGAGAAAAAAATCAAATATCAAATATTAAAAATCAAAAATACATATTAAAAATCTAAATAGTACTGTCCCACGCCGGCGGAGCCGAAGGATCGCCGTGGCGATGTGCCCCGACAAAAGTCGGGTCTGGAAGTGGGTATATTTTTTCGCGTCCCGAATTATCGGAACTTCGTAACGCAGAGCGCGTTCCCAAAGAAGACTTGTAAGACCGAACCTTCGGTTTGGATACGAGTGAAAAAATAATAAGTCACCGAAAGTCTCCCGGTTTTAACCGGGGACTCTCGGACTACACACAATTGACCAAACCGAGAGTCCCCCAAAGAAAGGGGAGACTCCCGGATACATTTAGAGATATCTCATCCGGTTCCCAAAGAAGACTTCTAAGACCGAACCTTCTGTTTGGATACGAGGGAAAAAATAATAAGTCACCGAGAGTCTCCCGGTTTTAACCGGGGACTCTCGGACTACACACAATTGACCAAACCGAGAGTCCCCCAAAGAACGGGGAGACTCCCGGATACATTTTAGAGATATCTCATCCGGTTCCGAAAGAAGACTTGTAAGACCGAACCTTCGGTTTGGATACGAGGGAAACGGACTAAATCACACAATAAAAAAAAGTCCGCTTCGCAGCGAACTTAATATTCTTTTTGATTTTTATATTTAGTATTTAATGCAAGTTATAATCTATTTTCCCTTTTCTATTTTCCCTTTTCTATTTTCCTTTTTCTATTTCCCCTTTTCTATTTTCCCTTTTCTATTTTCCCTTTTCTATTTTCCCTTTTCTATTTTCCTTTTTCTATTTCCCCTT
>JAJTBN010000228.1 GCA_021286895.1 Bacteroidota bacterium
CATACGAGATTCTTTTTAACGCTTACGACGCTCTCGGCATGAAAGATAAAGCCGAAGACGCGCAGAAGAAGAAAAACGCAATTCAATAAAATTATAAGACAATGAACGAAGGCAAGTCAAACAGCGGCAAGTGGTTCTGGGGCATATTCATAGGCCTCATTGTAATCGCCCTCATTTTTGTCGGGGTTGCTTTCCTTGTTCTCGCTGTTTCGGTAACGGCGACCGGCGACAGGAATTACGAATACGTTACAACCGGTTCGGGAGAAAAGATTGCGGTTGTGGAACTCGATTTTACAATCATCGACCCGAAAGCGATTGTAAGGCAGTTTAAGAAATACCGCGAGGATAAGAGCGTTAAGGCTATTGTCCTCCATGTAAACTCTCCCGGCGGCGGTGTTGCCGCTTCGCAGGAGATGTACGAAGAGGTAAAGAAAACGAGAGATTCGGGCAAACCTGTTATCGTATCATTCGGCTCGATTGCGGCAAGCGGCGGTTATTACGTCGCCTGCGGAGGCTCGCTTATTGTCTCGAACCCGGGCTCGCTTACCGGCAGCATCGGGGTTATTGCCACTTTCCCGAATATGAAGGAACTTGGCGAGAAAATCGGCTTTAAGGAAACAATTATTAAAAGCGGCAAACTAAAAGACGCGGGTAATCCGTTCAGAGATATGAACAGCGACGACCTTGCGTACTTTCAGGAAATTATAGACAATACTTTTGAGCAGTTCCTTGACGTCGTTTCGAAAGAAAGAAAAATCGATAAGGACGAACTCAGGAAAATCGCCAACGGTCGCGTGTTCACCGGAACTCAGGCTAAAGACCTGAAACTCGTCGACTCGCTCGGCACTTTTGAAGACGCCGTAAGAATCGCGGGTGAGATTGCAAAAATAAAAGGCGAACCCGCTATTGTCAGGGAAAAATCTAAACGCAATCTCGTAGAGTTCCTTATCGAAGGCTTCTCCGGAAACCCGATTAAGGAAATAAAAGAAGAATTAAGTACGGAATTTTTGAATAAACCTGTATTACAATATAAATTCGAAAGGTAGATTATGACAAGAGCGCAAATCGCTGCCCAGATATCGGATGCAACCGGCATTAGCAAGAAGGAAGCCGAGATTGTAATCGAAGGTTTTATAAGCATTGTTATCGACTGCCTGTGCAATAACGACTCGATTGAAATACGGGGATTTGGCACTTTTAAAAACGTCGTAAGGGAACCGATGAAAGCGCGTAACCCTAAGACGGGCGAGACACTTCAACTTGAGAGAAGGTATATTCCCAAGTTCAAGGTCTCGAAAGAATTTAAAAAACTTGTTCAGGAAAATTTATCAAAAAATAATTAAATGAAAGGAGTAAACAATTAATGCCTTGCGGTAAAAAAAGAAAAAGGGCTAAAATGTCAACTCATAAGAGGAAAAAAAGATTAAGAAAGAATCGTCATAAAAAGAAAATCAGATAATCTTTAGCATATGCGGTTTGATATAAACCCCCGGGGCATATTCCCGGGGTTTATATCCCCTCTTTGTAACATATTCCCCCTGCGGAAAACGAATAATTCATGGAGATTTTATTCATTCATGAATTTTTTGTTTTTTACGGGAACATTTCCGCCAGCCGTTTGTAAAAATATTAACTTAACAATACGGCAATGGAAACCAAAAAAAGAAACAACATCATCGTTACAACGGCATTTCTCCTTCTGATTTCCTGCATCGTTATCCTCGCTTATTCAAACGTAAAAAGTTCGCTGAAAGGCTCTTCCCGCGGCAATCTTGTCGGAAGAGGCATCAGGTCCGAAGGACCCCTGAAGATGAGAACAGGGCTGAACAACCGTTTCTATTATGACAATAAACAGGTTTACCTTAACGTCGAACTCAAAGCGGACAAGGTCGAAGTGTCTAAAGAAAAGACTCCTCTTAACATCGCGATTGTCATCGACAGAAGCGGCTCGATGGACGAAAAGAACAAACTGACTTACGTTAAAAAAGCCGTGGAAAACATAATAGATAATCTCGACGAAGGCGATTATGTCTCAATCGTCGCATATAACGACGAAGTGAGCGTGCTTCAGAAAACCACGCAGGTAGAAAGCAGATATAATCTCAAGGAAAAAGTTAACGGACTGAAAGCCGCGGGATTCACAAATCTCAGCGGAGGCATGTTCGAAGGCTTCGACCAGGTGTCTAAATCATTCAAACGCGGATACGTAAACCGCGTACTGCTTCTATCCGACGGTCTCGCCAACCGCGGGATTACAGACAGGTTCAAACTCGCCGATAAAGTGCGCGAACTGAACAGGGACGAAGGCATTGTAATCTCGACATTCGGCGTAGGCAATGACTTTAACGAAGACCTCATGACCGATATCGCCGAATACGGAAAAGGCAATTACTACTATATTAAAGACGCCGAGCAGATTCCCGATATTTTCGCTCATGAACTTAGCGGCGTCAGAACGCTCGTTGCCCAGAACACAAAGGTAATTGTCAGATATCCGGCGAATTATCGTTCACTGAGCAGGACTTTCGGCTATCCGTACGAAGACGAAAAACGTTCTTCTTAAATTCAATGTCATAAAACCCGTGAGTTCAAGGCTTGAATTCGAATGCGAACTCAGGTACAACGACGTCACGAATAATTTCCTGACGATGAGCGAAACCGAACACTGCTCCATTAACGCCGCTGTCAGCAAACTTGAATACGATAAGGGTTACGACGAAAAGGTCCAGCAAAGCGTCGCGATGTTCGAGGCGAATGATATTATGGAACAGGCTCTGAAAGAAGCGGATAACGGCAACTATGAACGCGCAAAACAGCAGCTCGAATCCGAACGGGTTTACATGACCGAACAGTCCGGCACAGTATCATCTTCTCCTGAAATGAAAAGGCAGATGGAAAGCATGGAAAAATACAGCAAAGACCTCGATAAAGTCGAAACGAAAACCGAGGACGAAAAGAAAGAAATGCAAAAAGCCGGAAAGTACGACAACTATAATACACGGAAAAATAACTGACAATCAAGAATCTAGAATCTAAATTTTATTAAATTGCTGTACATTCAAAACTTGAAAGCAACACCAATTAACGAATAACACTGTAACACCACAAAGCCCGCGAAAGCGGGCTTTGTAATTATAATATAATAATAGAATAATTAAACAAACAAGTACTCATCAGCCCGCATAGAGGGCGGAATATTTGTAGTAACAAAAGTCGAAAATAAAAAAGCCCGCGCAGCGGGCGGAATATTTGTAGCAACAAAAGTCGAAATTAAAAAAGCCCGCGTAGCGGGCGACATCTTGGTAGAAATATTATGTTAGATACAACAAGCCCGCGTAGCGGGCGACATCTTGGTTCATAGCAAATCCAAAGAACCAATACTAGTCCTCTTTTTGCGGCTTAAATAAATATTTTCTGTCAAATTCGAATCCAAGGTTATCCAATATTTCCAGAAATTCCTCCTGAAACGATATCTTTCGATGATGCTCTTTTTGACCCATGATATAATTAATCACACCATCAATTTGTTCTTTTGAATAAGAAAATGCGCCATAACCTCTTTGCCATTGGAATTCACCGGGCAGCCAGTGTTTTTCGTTTATGAACTTTGATGAATTGCATTTGATAAGACGCATTATTTCCGAAATTGATTTTTCCGGACTTAGACCAATCAGTACATGAATGTGTTCGGGATTGCAATAAATCGCGAGTGGTTTGCATTTATTATTTTTTAGAATACCGCAAATATATTTTTCCACTTCATCGCGGTGTTGTTCTTCTATCAGATTATATTTCCCCGAAACCCAAAATACAATCTGAATGTGAACTTGTGTAAATGAATCAGGCATAAAATCCTCCTTTATTTTGATGCCATCATTACCAAGATGCCGCCCGCTTCGCGGGCTTATTTATTAATGAACTTTTCTACCAATATGCCGCCCGCTACGCGGGCTCTATTACTAATAACTTTTCTTTTCTACCAAGATTACGCCTGCTTCGCAGGCTTAAAACACTAATACTTCATAGTTCTACAAAGATTGCACCTGTTTCGCAGGCTATAAAAGAAATTTTTGATAGTAGAGATAACTCAAATATAATGTTTAAAAATACAATTGAAAAATTATATTCATTCTTTCAATCACTTATTAGAGACTTCTGAAAAACTCTTATTTGAGAAAACCTTGAAATCTAAAATCGTGTTTCCGTAATGGATACCGGCTTTCGCCGGTATGACAAACACTAATTACATCGTTTTTCAGAAGTCTCTAATTACTAATTTATAATTACTAATTATTAATTATTAATTATAAATTACTAATTGGTTTTCATCTTCGCCCATGAATCCTTAAGAGGTACTGTGCGGTTGAATACAAGCGTCTTGTCGGTCGAAAGCGGATCGACACAGAAATATCCCATACGGACAAACTGATATTTATCCCCCGCCTTTGCTTTGGCGAGTTCAGGCTCGATAAGACAGTCTCGGAGTATCTCAAGCGATTCCGGATTAATAAGTTCTCTGAAATCCTTTTCATCGTGTCCCGCAGGGTCTTC
>JAJTBN010000229.1 GCA_021286895.1 Bacteroidota bacterium
CCGGGATGACAAAGTTGAATTGAATTGTTTTTCAGAAGTCTATAATTAGTAATTACTAATTATTAATTACTAATTGTCTCAGTAGGAGATTTGCACCACATCCACTTTTCTAAACTCTTCATAGTACCTGCCGTTTTCGTCTTTCGGTATTATGTTTTCCTTCAGGAACGCGGCGAAGTTGTTGTAGTTGGGGAATTGCGAATCGAAGCAACGGAATATGTCGAGTTTGAACTGCAGAGAGTCGGTTATATCCACTTTGTAATCGGGTTTGTGAGCGCCGAAGAAAAGCATTTGTTTCACCATATGCTTGCCGTTCCTGTCGGGATAGATGTGGTCGTTTTTTGCCGCGAACACGGCATCGAATACAGCGCGGGCTATGGTCCTGTGGTCTCTGTGATTCAGGTTTATGTTGTCGAATTCCAGATTGGCGGGGTCGAAAGAAAAAATAATTTCAGGCTTTAGTTCTTTAATTATCATAGTGAGTTTCTTCCGCAGTTCATCAGTATATTCAAGGAAGCCGTCTTTGTAATCAAGAAAGAAAACCTTCTTCACGCCGACAATAGAAGCGGCTTTCATCTGCTCTTTCTTTCGCACGCTTATCCTTTCCTGTCTCGTCATGGATTTCTTCTTGAATCCGTTCTCGCCGTTAGTAGCGATGATGTAATACGCCGTGTACCCCTGTCCGATGTAGTTTCTGACGGTCACGGGACATCCGAATTCTATGTCGTCGGGATGCGCTCCTATCGCAAGTATGGTTTTGTCTGCCAAATCTGTTATGCTTATGTTTAATTAAAGATAGCAAATATAAATTTCTTCTTAAATACAGTGCAAATAACATTTAAAAATGTTAAAATTACATAAGTTTTATACGGGCATTGTGGATTCTAAAGAATTATTTTCTATTTTCACGGGGAGTTCTTTAGTCGGTGTTGCAATTTTCAACAACGGAAAGATAATCTATGCCGATGATAAAATTTCAGAAATAGTCTGCATCCCGAAGGACAAACTCATAGGAAGCCCGCTCGAATCTTTTTACCATCTCGTACATCCCGACGATCTCGATTACGCGCTCAATTATTTCTCATCGCAAGAACACGTAAAGCCGTTAAAACTCAGATACCGTTCGAACTCAAGCAACGGTTTGTATTTATGGCATGAAGTTCGAATGAACAGGGTAAAGCACGGGAAGGAAGTTTACACTGTCGCTGTCATGACAGAGATAGACAAGCAAAAAAGTTACGAAGACCTTTTAATACAGAATGAGAGGAAGTACAAGAGTTTTATCGAGCAGACTTCTGAAGGAATCTCCTATCTTGAATTTGCAATTCCAGTGGATACGCGGGAGCCGGCAGACAAAAAAATTGAAAATATATACAAGTACGGATTTGTTTCCGAATGCAATCTCGCTTTCGCAAAAATGTACGGTTTCGAAAATGTCACTGACGTTATAGGGAAGAAATTAATCGAATTCCACGGAAACGACCACAATCCGCTAAACATTAAGGCATTTATTGATTTGTTTGAAAGCGGATATAATATAAGGAATATCATAACGGAGGAATTAACCGCCGACGGCAAGAAGACAATATTCCTGAATAATTCGATAGGCATTATAAAGGACGACATGCTTCTGGGTATATGGGGAACGCAGATTGACATAACCGAACGTCAGAAGTCGCACGAACTTGTCACGGCGGCGTACAGCATATCCGAGGCGGCGCACGAATCGGAGAATCTCGACGAACTTTTCCGCTCGATACACAGCAACGTCGCGACATTGATGCCGGCGAAGAACTTTTACATAGCGATATATGACAAGGAAAAGGACCTGATATCTTTTCCATACTTTGTCGATGAATACGACGAAGCGGCGATTACACAGAAGCCGGGAAGGGGAATCACCGAATACGTAATACGCACGGGCAAGCCGCTTCTCGCGACACCTGAAATAATAAAAAGACTTGAAGAAGCAGGGGAGATAATCGCGATCGGTTCGGTATCAATAGACTGGCTGGGTGTTCCGCTGAAGATAGACGACGTTACAATAGGTCTAATCGCGGTACAGTCATACACCGAAGGCGTGCGGTACACGGTTGAGGACATGAATATTCTCGAGTTTGTTTCGACGCAGGTAGCGATGACAATAGAGCGCAAACGTTCCGAAGACGCCCTTAAGCAGAGCGAAAGCAAGAACCGCGCGCTGCTTTCGGCATTGCCCGACCTGATGTTTGTTCAGGACTACGACGGAATTTATCTCGACTATCATACAAGGAATCCGGAAATACTTTACACGACTCCCGAGAATTTCCTCGGAAAGAACATGAAGAATGTGCTTCCCGCGTACCTCGACAGGCTGTTCAGGGACGCGATGGGGAGAGCGATAAACACAGGCGAAATTGTGCTGATTGAATATCCGCTCAACATAAGCGGGGAAGTAAGGTACTTCGAAGCGAGGCTCGTCGCTTTCGATAACGACAAAATTCTTTCGACGATAAGGGATGTTTCGCAGAAAGTCAAAATGGTCAGGGAACTTCTCGAAGCGAAGGAAAAAGCCGAAGAGATGAACAAACTCAAGACGAATTTTCTCGCCAACATGAGCCATGAACTCAGGACGCCTCTGCACGGAATACTCGGCTTCGCGCAAATACTCGCCGAGGAAAGCATGGACGAGGAGCAGAGGAATATGATTATGACAATATACAGGAGCGGGAAAAGGCTGCTTGAGACTCTTAACCTGATACTGAATTTCTCGAGGGTCGACGCCAATAAATACGAACTTGTTTATTCAATAGTAAACGTTTCGGAACTTGTTGCGGAAGTCACAAATCTTTTTCTTCCGACGGCTGAAAACAAGTCTATCATTCTGAGCGCCGACATGCCGAAAGATTCTTTGTACGCGGAACTTGACGAGAGGCTGCTGCGGGATATTCTGAACAATCTTATCAACAACGCGGTTAAGTTTACGGAAAAGGGAAGCGTTACGGTCAAACTCCGTTCTTCAAGGAGCAGTTTCATAATTGAAGTGGCCGATACAGGCATCGGCATACCCGAGGACAAGTACGACGTAATATTTCAGGAGTTCAGGCAGGAAAGCGAAGGACTGAGCAGGAATTTCGAAGGGACCGGGCTCGGGTTAACGCTTACGAAGAATTACGTTGAACTGATGAAGGGAAGCATAAAGGTTGAGAGTGAAGTTCGGAAGGGTACTAAGTTTACCGTGACACTGCCCGTCAATATCGCCACAGACAGTTTCCTCAACGTCGCGGAGGAAAAGTTAGAATATGAGACGGAAATTATTCCGTCGCCTTCTGTAAAAAAGAAAATACTTCTTGTTGAAAACGATAAGGTAAGCGCGGTGCTGGTTAAGACGTACATTTCAAAAAGTTATGAGGTGACCACTGTTACAAACGGTTTTGACGCGGTGAAATCAGCCCGTGAAAATATGTTTGACGCCGTACTCATGGATATAAATCTCGGTGAAGGCTTGACAGGTATTCAGGCAACGCAGGAGATAAAAAACATGAAGGGATACGAAAGCGTTCCTATCATAGCGGTAACCGCTTTCGCGATGGAAACTGATAAAGACGAGTTTCTGAAAGTCGGATGCTCGCATTACATAGCCAAACCGTTCGACAAGAGCGAACTGCTCAATCTGCTGAACTCTATTTTTTCAGGTCAGGCCTGATTATTTCGCTTCCGCTCTGCTCGTTTAACTCTCTCATTTTCTGCGTGTCGGTCGGATGTCCGTATTCCTCGATGTTCTGATAATGGTATAAATATTCTTCCTTGCTTATTCTGTTCTGCCAGTAGCCTGTCATTATCCCGAATCCTGTAACAATCATGAAAACGGCGACCACTCCCATCGCGACAAATCTCTTGTCGATACGTTTCTTTACGATAACATTCTTCAGGTCAAGGGTATCTTTTACGGGGCATACATCGACGCAGTTCATGCAGGAAGTGCATTCGTCGGAAATCACGGTTTTGACTTTATGTACGTTTATATGAGAAGGGCATGCTTTAGTGCACAGTTTGCAGTCTATGCAGGATGATGCCGTTCTCTGAATCTTGTTCGGACTGAGCAGAGACATTATTCCGAGAAATCCGCCGTAGGGACACAGGTATCTGCACCAGAAGCCGCGGAATACGACAGAAAGAAGTACGAGAATCGAAAGCACTATTATCGACAATCTCGAAATCTTCGCGAAGAAGTAATACATCTTAATATCCGCTACTACATTATACGGGCTGTCGAGAAACGCCTTTACGGCCATATCGCTCATTATGAATATGACCGAATACAGGAGGAACGCGAGAAGCAGGTATTTAAGGCTTCGGAGCGGGTAATCGAGAAACTTCGGCATCCTGATATTCTTCTTGAATAACATCTTGCCGAAATCGCCGAGAAGTTCCGAAATAAACCCGACAGGGCAGAACCAACTGCAGAATGATTTTCCGAAAACCAGCGACACGAGCAGTATCGCGGTGAATATGAAGAAACCCGCGGGATGAATCATGCTTATTTCTCCCGTTCTCA
>JAJTBN010000230.1 GCA_021286895.1 Bacteroidota bacterium
GTCTGTGAAATTCTCAACGTGACCTGACGCTTCCCATACTCTGGGATGCATTAAAATTGCCGCGTCTATTCCTTCAACGTTCTCGCGGTACGTCATTTCTTTCCACCATGCCTGCTTGATGTTGTTAAGCATTTCCACGCCCAGAGGACCGTAGTCCCAGCATCCGTTTAATCCGCCGTAAATTTCCGACGACTGAAACACAAATCCCCTGCGCTTCGCGAGAGATACAACTTTTTCCGTAATGTCTGTTTTTGCCATAAATTTTATTATAATCGCATAATTTAACAAATTCCTAACTAAGATTAAGTGTAATTTCACGAGAGAGTTCTGTGATTACAACCGGACTATCTTTTATTTTATTAAAATTTTCAGGAACATCTTTACCGCAAAGTTCGCTAAGAATGCGAAGCTATTATTACGTTTCCGATTACTTTGCGTTCTTTGCGTCTTTGCGGTGATTAATTTCTGTTTGAAACAGAAAATTTTTATGCGGATAATTGCAATACATTTTTCTTCAACGAATTACTAAATTACATTAACCAATTAGCATAAATGAAAGAAGTCGAAGAACTCATCGCGGTATTCAAAAAGAACGGCAAGCCCGAAAACCTCGAAGGCATGCAGCGTTACGGTATCAGGTTCAATAAAGCGTACGGCTGCAATATCCCGCTATTAAGAACACTCGCGAAGAATTACAAGAAGAATCACGAACTCGCGCTTGAACTCTGGAAAACAGGCGTGCATGAAGCAATGATTATGGCTTTCCTTATCGATGACCCTGCAAAAGTCACACTGTCCCAGGCGGAGAGATGGCTGAAGGATGTTAAGTCATGGGATATATGCGACGGACTTTGCAGTAACCTTCTCGACAAAACTTCTTTTGCTTACGAGAAAGCGCTTGAATGGACGGACAGAAAAAACGAATTCGAAAAACGAGCGGGTTTCGTCGTGATGACGGCAATAGCCGTGCACGATAAAACCGTTCCGGATGATGTGTTCATAGATTTCCTGAAGATAATCCGTAAACATTCCACCGACGAAAGAAACTTCGTAAGGAAGGCTGTCAACTGGTCGCTCCGCGCTATCGGCAAACGCAACAGAAATCTGCATGAGCATGCGGTTAAGGCAGCGGAACAAATCCGCGGGATTGACAGTAAAACTTCTAGGTGGATAGCGAATGACGCGCTAAGGGAATTTAAGAGCGAAACAACGCTCAGAATTCTCGAATTGAGAGACAGGAAAAAGTTAAACTCAAAACGCCGTTAAGCTGTCTAAATTTTAGAACTAAAGCTGAAACAAAATGAAAACAATATTACGAATAAAGAATCTTCTGATGGTCTGCTTCATGTCGGCAGCGATGGCGCTTACCGTCAATTTTTCTTTATACTCTCAGCAGCAGAATGATAAGGATATCGACGACGATGAAGACCTGTTCGATGCTTCAACCGATTATAAGGATATGTATAAAGACCTGTCGAACGACGGAGAGTGGATTGACCTGACAAAGTCAGAACTCACCGAACAGACTTCCGCCGATGACGGAACGGGAAGCGGCATCAGCAATAAAAACGAAGCGGACGGGATGAGGATTGTACATGTTTGGAGGCCGTGGGGTTATTATTCCGGATGGACTCCGTACAGCAACGGCAGATGGATTTACACCGACTGCAACTGGTACTGGCATTCTTATTATTCGTGGGGATGGGGTCCCTACCACTACGGAAGATGGGTGTATTCCTATCTCTACGGCTGGGTGTGGATTCCCGGAAGGAACTGGGCTCCGTCATGGGTTGACTGGTGCTACACCGATTCTTACGTCGGATGGTATCCGCGTTACCCGCGGTTCTATAGAACATTCAACTACCACAGGTATTACGAAAGACATTACGACCACTGGGTATTTGTCGACAGGAACAAAATGCTCGACCCGAAAATAAACAAGAATCTGATACACAGTTCTGAAACGAACAAGGATATTATTTCTAACTCAAAGATTAATACGCAGACAAACAAATATCTGAACGGAAAGATTGTCAGCGCGGGTCCGCCCGTAAAAGACATCGAAAAGACGATGGGCAAAAAAATTGATACGAAGAAAATTAATTTCACTGAAGCAAAGGATAATTCGAAGATTGTTAAAAAGGACCTGTACGCGTATAAGCCCGGCGGTGAAACAATCTCAAAGAATAAAAACAGCGACAATAATTCTTTGAAGACAGATAAGACTAAAAATAAATCTACCGAACGAGTTTCAACAAAAACGGATAAGAAAAAAGATGTAACTTCGGTTAAAAACAACGACACGGGCAAGAAGGACAAGATTACGAAGAATGACAATGGTTCAAAAAAGAACAACAATGTGACCAAGACAAGGAACGAGAACAATGTATCGGTCAATAATTATACGAACAAAACCGATACGAGGAAGAAGAATAACGCTTTCAATAATACAGGGAAAAAATCCAGCAATACAGTAATCATATAACAGTAAGTCCGGAAACCGTGAAAAATTCAATTCCACGCGCAACGTTCAGAAACGTCAGAGCCCGAATGTATCGTCTAAACAGTACTCCGGCAGCCGCGGAAACAGAAAATCGAGATAACGATAATTATTTTGGATAGCAATATCCTTAACATATCTTTCCCATACTGCTGCTTGGGAAAGGAAAAAACAAAAGGCATCCAATGGATGCCTTTTTTATATTGTTACCGAGTCATGCTCCGAAACCGTAGGTTTACTTTTTCAAACCCACATCGGAAACATGTTCGTTTCAGTCCATTTCTTCAGTCTCAACAACCGCTTCGCTTTTCTTTTTTCTGAACAGTCCCGCTAACTTTGATTTCCATGTATCGAACTTCAGATAAACTACCGGCACAAGCACAAGCGTCAGGAACATCGAACTGAGCAGTCCGCCGATAAGTACGACGCCGAGCGCCGACTTCATTTCAGAGCCTGCCGACGATGCAATCGCTATCGGAAACATACCCATCACCATCGCGAAAGTTGTCATGAGAATCGGGCGCAGTCTCGTCTCGCCCGCTTCTATTAGCGCGTCGAAGGTCGCCATTCCCTTTTCTTCGCGCATCTGATTTGTCCTGTCGACAAGCAGAATACCGTTCTTCGAGACAAGGCCGACAAGCATGATTAATCCGAATATAGAGAATATGCTTATTGTCTTCATCGTCAGCGCCAGCGCAACGAAAGCCCCGATTGTCGCAACCGGAATTGAAAATAATACTACGAACGGATAGAAATATGAATTATACAGCGCGACAAGTATCATGTACACGAAAAGTATTCCCGCAAAGAGAGCGACAAACAGATTAATAAAAGATTCTTTCATGAACTTCTGCTGACCCGTAAACGCGAAGTTCACGCCGTTCGGAAGTTTCACCCCCTGCATTTTTTGTGTGATTTCCGCCGCTATATCGCCGGCGGGCCTGTTGTAAACCTGACTGAAAAGATTGATGGAGGTTATTCTTCCCTGTCTTTCGAGTTTTGTCGGGCCTGTTGTCAGTTCAAACGACGCGAACTGTTTAAGTTTGATAAGCTGTCCCTTACTGTTCGTGAACGTGTATTCTCCAAGAGATTCTGTTTTCTGCCTGTCAAATTCGTCCATCAGTATTCTTATGTCGTATTCGTTTATTCCTTCCCTGAACCTCGAATCGTTGTCGCCGGTAAGCGCGACTCGCAGGTTCTGCCCTATGTCATTAATCGTAAGTCCGAGAAGCGACATTTTCTTCCTGTCGATAATAACGCGGAGTTCAGGTTTGCCTTCTTCCGCGGATAACCTCACGTCGGTCGTTCCCGGAATTTTTCTCACAACCTCGAGCATAGTCTTCGCGCCTTGATAGACGTCGTCAAATGTCGGACCCGTAACCACAACCTGTATCGGCGACTGGTTAGATGTACCGAATATACCAATCGGGTTCACGCGCACTTTAATGCCCGGAGTTTCAAGAAGTTTTTTC
Organism: Bacteroidota bacterium; assembly: GCA_021286895.1. Taxonomy (GTDB): domain Bacteria; phylum Bacteroidota; class Ignavibacteria; order Tepidaquicellales; family Tepidaquicellaceae; genus CAIKZJ01. The sequence continues at coordinate 3,973 of JAJTBN010000230.1, forward strand.
TTGATTTCCATTCCGATTTCATCCGTGGATTTCGTTCTTAAATTTTTATCGACAAGTTTTACGTCGATTTCAGATGTGTTATTCGCGTAAACGCCGATTATACCCTCGCTCGAAGAGCCCACTCCTGTTATAATTCTCTCTACTTCGGGAAACTCCGCGATTATCCGTTCTGCTTTCGAAGTAAGCAGGTTTGTATTCTCAATGCTTGTTCCCGGATCGTATTCGAGTATAACCGAAAATTCGCTCCTGTCAGTATTGGGCATGAATTCCGTGCCGACAAACCCGAACCTGAGAAGCGTGAACGAAGCGAAGAACAGTATCGCCGCGAGACCGATTATTTTCCAGCCGTTGCCGAGGCTCCATCTGACAAGCGAAGCGTAAAACTTCGACAGTCTGTTAAATTTATCCTCGAACCACATTCCAAACCTGCCCATCAGTGTGCCTTTCGTCAGATGCTCGAGTTTCGTAAATCTCGACGCGAGAGCGGGTGTCACTGTAAAGGATACTATCAGACTCATCAAAGTCGAAAACACGACAACAAGCGAGTACTGCCTTACAA
>JAJTBN010000231.1 GCA_021286895.1 Bacteroidota bacterium
CATACACGGGAATTACGGTAAGGGCACTTTCACTTTTCTCGGCGGACATGACCCCGATGATTATGCCCACCTCGTCGGAGCGCCCGCGACAGACCTGAATAAATTCCCGAACTCGCCGGGTTACAGGCTCATTCTGAATAATGTGCTGTTTCCCGCGGCGAAAAAGAAAAAACTGAAAACGTAATGAAAAGATATCTGATTCTTGCCGTTATTTTGCTTGGCCTCAGTTCCTGCAGAACAAAATCCGGGAATGAAACTGGTCTGCAAATAAATGACGACCTGGGTAAATCCTTTGTGTTCGCTTCTCCTCCATCGAATGTAATTTCACTCGCTCCGAGTATTACCGAAATAGTCTATTTTCTCGGCGCTGAGAACAAACTCGCGGGCGTTACAAAGTATTGCGATTATCCACCCGAAGCAAAACTAAAGAAAAATGTGGGCGGGATTCTTGACCCGAATCTTGAACTTATCGCGGGGCTTAAGCCCGACCTCATATTCCTTACGACTGAAGGAAACTCTAAGATGACTTATAAGTCTCTCATTGATCTCGGCTGCAATGTGTTTGTCCTGAATCCGAAAAAAATTGGAGATATTGTTTCTGCTATGGAAAAGATAAACTCGATTCTGAAACCCGAAAAAGGAAATGAAAAAATCGGTGATTTCAGATTGCAGGTTGATAATTTAATCGCTCACAAAGATTCTGCTTATTCTTATGCGGCGTTTCTGTCTGTAAAACCTTTGATATCTTTCAGTGATAATACTTTTATAGGCGACATATTCCTGAATTCTGGATTTAAAAATATTTTCGGCGGGGAAAAACTCGATTATCCGGGCATTTACGACGAAGACCTGATTTTGAAAAATCCCGATTTTATGTTATTCCTGTCGGATTCGTCGCAAACATCCGTTTCGAATATTAACAGTGAGATAAAAGAAAGGTTTTCTGAAATGAATTCGTATAAAAATAGAAGATGTGTAATACTTAATGAAAATATATTTTCGCGGCCGGGCCCAAGAGTGCTCGATGCCCTGAAATCCCTTAAATCATTGAGAGAAAATATCTAAAACTTTTCCCGCCTTCTTGTATTGGGTCTTTCGGTAAATATACTCGCGTAATGCAGATTCGATAAATCGAATTTCTCGTCCATCCTTTTGTCAATTTCTTTTACTTCAGGCTGTCCGGAAAACATCTTCGTCAGCGACTGGTAAAACTTATAAAGCAGATTGTCTATCTCTCCCTCTTTTTGTATGTCGTTTGTATCATATCCCTCCGTGCTGATACTGCTTAATGCATCCGTGTTTTTTCTAATCTGGTTTTCAATATCGTAATTCAATAAACTTGAGAATTCACGGAATAGTGTTTTCTGAATATTCAATAAGTCCATCCTGTTGTAATTATAATTTTTTACTTTTACTACAATTATTATACCACAATAGAACTTTATTTTCCGTTCGTTTTTGCAGGTTTCAATATCCGGAATGATAGTTTCGCTGCTTTCTTTTTTTATTCCTGATTATAATTTCTTAATTCGAAAGGCTTTTTTTTCGAATATTCATTGGTTTCTCTGGCACGTTTATAGTAATATTAAAAGTTACTTATTACGGAAAATATGCTGATGGCTTTTTCTGAGAACATAGTATCTGTATTAATTTAGAAAGTACCGATACTGCGTTTTCTTAATTAATTGGTTTTTAAAATTCCCCACAAATTTTATAAAATCCGCACACCATTTTATTGTAAAAACAATAAATAATTATTTTTCACTATTCTATCCGAACTTAGGCACACTATTTGCAATGTTGTAAATAGTTTTAAATTAATGAAAGGGTAGTTTTGAGAAACAGGTATTCTTATATATCACGTTATTTATTGCTTTGCGCAATAATCTTCCTGGTGAACTCCAAAGCAGACTCGCAATCATTATTCAGAAAAAACTCACCTTTAAAGAACTCTGAATTTTCGTTGTCCAATTGCGTTTCCGCGTCCGTGAAAGATACCATTCATTATGCTAATAACGATGAAATGCTGAACAAAGGGTATTCTTACATCAACAGCAGACAGTATAATGAAGCAATATCCGTTTTCAAAGCATATCTTGATAATAATCCGGGCGATATCAAAATTAATTTGCAGCTCGGTTATTTGTACAGTCAGATTCGCAGTTATGAAAACGCTTATAACAGGTTCACTTACGTGGCCGAAAACTCAAATGATCCCGATATCGTCGATAAATCACGGACTTCGATGTGGTACATGAGGGACCTTATGATTCGCAACGCGAAGTCGTCGTTCGACATGTATTTCTATAACATGTACGATTCCTACTATCACAATTATGTGTCGAACCTTCTCCTTCATTTGAATTTTAAAGCCGCTAACGGAATTTACTACGGCCCTTACGCCGAAACCTATCTTGACTCAAAATCATCCAGCGAAAATATCATTAACGACAGGTTCTTCGATGTCGGCGGTTTCGCGAAGTTCCAGATTACTGATTACATGAACTTTGAGGTCAGAATGGGGTATGTAAGGGAAATCGATTTCAAGAAAAACAGCCTCAGTTTCAAGCCTATCCTGTCAGCAGGCACAAGAATCGGAAAGGCAGGCTTCTATAAAGACAGAAGATCTACGCAGACGGAAAACTTCTATTTCGATATTTATGGCGTGGGTCTCTATGATTATAAATTCAGAAACCTGTTCGCGATGTTTCAACTTAAGGAAAATCTCCGCTACCTTACCGGCGGCTATTCATATCTCGAATTCTATCTCAAACAGGAAGGCTCCTTTGACTCACAGAGGAAAGATTACAACAACTATGCGGACCTCGGCGCGGGCATAGCTTTCAAGCCAAACCTTGTTAGTTTCCCGGTGTTATTCGTCGAGGCAGTGAGCAGAAATTATCTGATAGATGAAAACGGAAACTTTTTAAACGGTGATTTTAGAAGCATATTTCAGGTACGAGGCGGCTTCTTAATTTATTTCAACACAAAGTTATGATTTACGAAATTTTCCAAATATTGCTGTGGGTAACCGCCATCATGCTGTTTATTAGCGGTATCGATGACCTTTACCTCGATATACTCTACTGGCTTCAGAGAAGAAAATATAAAAAGAAACTTCCTGATTTCTCTGAAATGTTCGATAAAGAGGAAAAACCTATCGCGATATTCCTCGGCGCATGGAATGAGTCTCCCGTTATCGGCAGAACTCTCAGTTACGCCATCAGAAATCTTAACTATGCGAATTTCAGGTTTTTCGTCGGGGTTTATCCGAACGATCCTGACACTCTGAGGGTAGTTCAGGAGATTTCCAGAAAAGACGCGAGGGTGATTCCGTGTGTCAACAGCCAGAACGGCCCCACGACTAAAGCGGATAACCTTAATTCTATGTTCGCGGGCGTTATCGAGTATGAAAAAAGATTCGGACAGTTTGAAGTTATTCTCGTGCATGATGCCGAAGACTTCATTCATCCGAATTCACTTAAACTCTATAATTTCCTTCTCGGATACAAAGGTTTTCACGCAGTTCAGATTCCGGTCATTCCTATCAAGAGCAGCCTTGGAAAACTATTCCACAGAACCTATTGCGACGCGTTTGCAGAAGTCCATACAAAAGATATGATTGTAAGGCAGGCAATGGGTACTTTCATTCCGTTTGCTGGCACGGGCATGGGTTTTCATAGAAAAACGTTTAACTATCTCGAAAAGTATAACTGGGACCTCGAAAGAGCGAAAATGCACAGGGGAGAAATCGATGACCCGTTCGGCGTCGAGGCGAAAAGAGACGTTATCGCTGATTCCGAATCGAAGTTCTCAGAAGAAGATTTCACGTTCTCAAACGACGAGAGCCAGAGGTCGTCTATCTATATCAACGAAACAAGCTACCACGACGATCCGTTCTCAAGCCTGAACGACGAGTATATCCAGCCGGGCAGCAAGAAAGTTCCGGATTCAATAAAAGGATATACATTCATGTTCCTCGCAATGGTCATAGGTTGGATTTCGTTCCTCGTATATACTGGAAATACTGAAGCGCAGCAGAACGTCATAACAGGCTCCGAAATTATCGAGAACCTCAACCTCAAACCGAGCGACGCTAACGCTAACGAAAATAACACCGTCAATACCAAACTCGAAAAAGAACTCAGCTCCTCAAGGATTATTAAAGACGATATTATCAGCGTCAGCAACGGCTTCTCGGATGAAAAGTACAATGTGCTCTACATCAAGGACGCTAAAAACAATTTCATAATTCAGGAATCAGTATGGAGTACGGAAACAGGCGCCGATAACAGGGCCGACGTTCTCAATACGACAGGTTATTTCGACGATAAGACAATTGAAATTCAAGACATAAACAATAACGGCAGACTTTTGTACAAGGTGCTTATTTCTTCCTATGGTACAATCGATCAGGCCAGGTCGGATGTGGCAAAAATAAAAGCGCCCGTCCAATAGGGTAACAGGCTTTAAACTGTAAAA
>JAJTBN010000015.1 GCA_021286895.1 Bacteroidota bacterium
CTATTATTTGTGGGGATTAAAAAGTGTATCCGGTTCAGGAGTAATTATTTCTCTGTTCTTGCTATTATTTGTGGGGATTAAAAAGTGTATCCGGTTCAGGAGTAATTATTTCTCTGCTCTTGCTCTTAATTACTCATTACTAATTATTAATTACTAATTGAAAAAGAACTACTCCGCGAACTTCAACCCTATCACGCCCATAATAATCAGGCTCGCAGAAAGAATGCGGAGAAGATTAGTCGGGTCTTTGAAGAAGAATATTCCGATGAGAAAAGTGCCTACGGCACCAATGCCCGTCCAGACAGCGTATGCGGTGCCTATGGGAATCTGTTTTTGTGCAAGCCAGAGAAAATAGCCGCTCAGCGCCATCGATATGACGGCGAATATTATCCATAGAACTTTTCGTTCCGTTACCTGCGAAAGTTTAAAACCGAGCGGCCAGCCCATCTCGAACAATCCCGCAAGAACGAGTATTAACCACGCGTAATTCAATCTTCAATCTCCAATCTTCAATGTTCAATTCAAAAATAGTTAATACGGGATTAAAGAAAAAGCGGAACATAGAGTTCCAACGAGTTAAAAGACCCGTCTGCCAACAACCCCTTGTGACCGTCAGGACTTGCGTCCTGACAGAAGTAAATTTTATAATCGTAACCGAAAGTCTCCTTTTTATAATCGTAACCGGGAGTCTCCTTTATAATCGTAACCGGGAGTCTCCTTTATAATCGTAACCGGGAGTCTCCCGGTTTTAACCGGGGACTCTCGGATTTTCACGGATAAAAAAACCGCCGAAAAATTTATTCCGGCGGAAGAAAATTACTCATTACTAATTATTAATTACTAATTGGATCAGAACCCTACTTTCAGATTAAAGAACAAATTCCTGTCAGCCGCCGGTATCCAGTAGGGGATTCCGTATGAATCGACGCTTCCGGTCGTCTCGTACAACTTGTCGAATATGTTGTTTACTTTCATCGAGAGTTCGAGCGAGCGCACGAAACGCGATACGGATTTACCCGTCGCGCCGTTTCCGAACGCGGGAATTACGTCGAACGACAGCCCGGCGTTGAATACGGTGTACGCGTTTATAATCTTATCCACATACCCCGGCGCAAGTCTTACCGACGGGTTCTTCCTCTCGTTCTCTGAATTATCAAGGTACTGTTTTCCGATATGCTGCATCGCCACATAAAGATTCAGCCCCCATTCCGTATGGTAGCCGAGCGTCAGGTTTCCGATTATCGACGGATTCAGAAGTATCTTGTTGTCGGAATAATCATTTCCGTAAATTATGTTTCCGCTGCCGTCGGTTCCGAGTATCTCCCTGTATTCCTTGAAATAGTTATCAGAAAGATTAAGGTTGCCCGAAAGCATAAGCCCTCTCACGGGATTGTCCTTTGAATAATTCACGAACGGATGAAGTTCGAAATCGAATTCAACTCCGCGGTGCACCGATTTCCCCGCGTTGCCGTTAATCGGCTGTCCGACGTTGTCCAATTGCCCGTTGCTGACGATTTCGTTAGTGAAGTTCATAAGGTAAAAATTCAGGTTCGACTTCAGAACAGCCGACGTATAGCCGAAACCGAGTTCGAAATCAACCATCTCCTCAGGCTTCACAAGCGGGTCTTCGTAACGTTTGTTGAGCGTATCGACAATCCTGAGATTCGGCACGGAGTAAGGACTTTCGGCGTCGTAAATGTCTTTAAGCCTCGGCTCGCGTTTTGCCATAGAAACGTTTCCGAAAACCCTGAAGTTATCGTTTATGTTGTAATTCAGACCGAAACGCGGAGTGAAGAAATTGTAATCGACGCTGAAGTCGTACGGTTTGAACCTGTCGTTTTCAATCGAGTACTTATGATACGCGAACTGAAGACCAAGCATGGCGGTTAACTTCTTCGTCAAACCGTACACTTCATTTGCGTACGCCGATACCGACGTTTTCTTTCCGTTGTAGAAATAATACCTGTAATTGTCCGGCGTCCCGGGAGGCAGGGCGTTCCCGAAAGATATTTCGCCGTAATGTTCCGAATTGTGCAGGCGCACCTCGCCGCCGATTACGAGATTTCCTTTTTCGCCGCTGTGCTTTATCTGTACTTTCGGATACCAGCCGTAGTCGTTGTTGTTCACGTAAAGATTCGAAACGAGGTCGGACTTGTCTATCACGTATCCCTTGCCCGCTTCGTAATATAAGGTGCCGTCGGGATTTCTTTTGTAGTACGCGGTGTTGAAAGTCGTTGAATCCGTTGTGTAGAAAGGATTCAGGCGAAAGTAGGAAAAATCGTAACCGTAAGAAACGGGAAAGTTAGTTATGAAATAACCCTCGCCGCGCGTGTAGTTGAAAGTGTTCGAAACAAAAACGTTCTTCGAGGCCTGCGTGTTCACTACGAGTTCGTAATGCGGCTGATGGTAGTTATCGGTTTCGTTGTCGTAAGTTAGGAAATTGTATTTCCTGTCACGCCTCGCGTCGCCAGTAACAAGTCCGTCGAGATAATCTTTCGTAACGCCGAGATAAGCGAGATGATTCTTAATCGGGCTTCCGTAAGCGTTGAACTTAATTACGGTGTTCGAGCCGAGAGTTTTTCCCGCGCTCAGGAAATAAGACCAGTGGTCGGACCACGAAAGGTCGCGGTAGCCGTCGGTCTTAGTCTTCGTCAGTTTTCCGTAGAAACCGAAACCGCTGTTCGTCATACCCGACGAGTATTCCAGCGAATATCTCTTCGAGTTATAATCCCCGTAGCCCGCGTTGAGGTTGAGGAAATTGTGCTCGAAGTAATTAATTGTCTGCATGTTAATGACGCCTCCGATGCCGGAGGTGCCATACAGCGCCGTCCCTATGCCCCTTTGAATCTGAATGCTCTCGACGGAGGAAGTGATATCCGACAGGTCCACCCAATAGACCTGATGGTCTTCCGCGTCGTTTTGCGGAACTCCGTTGCTCAGTATTGAAACCCTGCGCTGGTCGAAGCCGCGGAGAGAAAAATACGAATAGCCGATTGACGCGCCAGATTCGGAATACGCGTTAAGGCTCGTGCTTCCGTTAAGGAACATCGGCAGGTCCTGCATCCAGTACTTCTGCTCTATGTTATCGCGCGTAACGTTCTGGAACGTAACGGGAGTAAGGCGTTCCACGCCGAGCAGCGCGTTCACCTCGATAGTCTCCGTCTTGTATTTCAGCGTATCGCCATCGCTCTTTCCGTTATCCTGCGCGGTTACAGGAAGAGCGAAAATGGAAAACAGAAAAGCGAAAATAGTGAATGAAATACGGAAAACAGAAAATGGAAAATTGGAAATGCAGAAATCAGGATTTATTAAAAACCGCGAATCAAATTTTTGATTTTTGATATGTAATTTTGATTTTTGATTTTTAATTTTTGATTTCTCAAAGCATAACGTTGTTTTCATAAAAGACCTTCATTAAATAAAAAACGCTTAAATCTTTTCCGAACCTGAAAAAAGCGAAAAAATTTAAGCGTTAAAGTAATGTTTCCTACGCCGGCATTACCCGTTCAGGTTCCAAGGGTTTAATCTCAGCATCCCCGCTGACGCGGTGCAGCACCCCTACAGTGTTGAACTATGAACAAAGAACTTAACTTACATTACAAACTTATTCTAACAGATTTTGATTGTCAAGCGAAATATCAGTTTACAATTAGCATTTAACAGTTAGCAATAAGAGCAAATACAATATCGTCTGTATATAACAGGTTATTGCGTTCCGGTATAGTATCCCGCGCTGAGTGAGTACGTCGTAGCATAGTCATGAAAGAGAAAAAGAGCTCCTTATCGGCTCTGCCGATAAGGGGTAAGAGGGGGACGTACTCTTTTTACTACCAATATGTCGCCCGCTCCGCGGGCTCTTTTTCAATTGCACATTTTTGTCTACCAATATATCGCCCGCTCCGCGGGCTTGCGTTTCGATTTTTTTCAATTAAAGGTTAATGGGTAATTAGAAAGCCCTCCCAGTCCCGACTTATATACCGCCCGCTCCGCGGGCTCTTTTTCAATTGCCACCTTTATCTACCAATATATTGCCCGCTTCGCGGGCTTGTGTTTCGATTATTATTTGTTTGATGAAAAATCGTAGTAGTACTGGATGACCCAAAGGGTGCCCCCTGCCAAGAACATGCAGGAATGACAGAAAAAATTGATCATGCAGGAATGACAGAAAAAATTGATCATGCAGGAATGACAGAAAAAATTGAGCACGCAGGAATGACCGATTAAAAGAGCGCAGTTCTTCTTTGTGCTCTTGGTGTTCTTAGTGGTGAAAACCTCTTGCCCGTTTCCGGTTTCTGCTCTTTACGCCTTTGTGGTGATATGCCCTTGCTCTTCTTTGTGCTCTTGGTGTTCTTAGTGGTGAAAATCTCTTGCCTGTTTCCCGCCTTAGCTCTTTGCGTCCTTCGCGCCTTTGCGGTGATATGCTCTTGCGCTTCTTCATTAGCGGTAAAAATCCTTAACTAGATTCTAAATTCTAAATTCTAGATTCTCACAAAAATTTTCTGAATAAAGATTCATTAAACCACACCAAATACTCCGAATTAGGGGCAACTGACTTATTCTTTTACTGATTTTTTTGTGTAGAAGAGTTATCTTAAAAATAACATTTCTTAACTTGTCTATCTTATTTATATTGACAAAATTTTAAAATTTTTAATGAATGTATAAGTCTATTGTTTTAGTAAAACAGGTTCCGGATACGGCGAATATCTCCGGAAAAGTCATGAAAGATGACGGAACCGTTAACCGCGCGATGCTCCCCGCGATTTTCAATTATGAGGACCGTGTCGCGCTGGAATTTGCCCTTCAGGTTAAGCAGAAATACGGCGGAAAAGTGATTGCGATTACGATGGGACCCCCGCGCGCCGCGGATATACTGCGCGAATGCCTCTATATGGGCGCAGACCAGACATACGCCATCAGCGACAGAAAATTCGCGGGAGCGGACACTCTCGCCACATCATACGTTCTCAGTGAAGCAATTAAGAAAATCGGCGATTACGATTTCGTTTTCGCGGGAAGGCAGGCAATCGACGGCGATACCGCGCAGGTGGGACCGCAGACTGCCGAAAAACTGAACATCCCCCAGATTACTTACGCCGAGGAAATTCTCGATATTAAGGACGGAAAGATTAAAATCAGAAAGAAAATCGACGGCGGATTCGAAGTCGTTCAGTGCAAATATCCATGCCTCATCACCGTGCTCAAGGGCGCGGCGGAACCCAGGCCCTTTCAGGCGAAACGCATTATGGCGTATAAAGGCGCGAAGACTTTGATGGAACTCGAGAAAATGGTCGAGGATAATTCGCTTCTCTATCCCGATAAACTCATGCACGAATACGAAGAAAGAAATCTTTTCATCCCGACTCTGACGGCTGACGACCTCGCGGTCGATTCCGAAAGATGCGGAATTAAAGGCTCGCCGACGAAAGTTCACAAGGTCGAGTCGGTTGTTCTTGCGGGCGGCAATCAGGAAAACATTCCTCCGACGAAGGACGGAATAGGCGCACTGATTGACAAACTGCTCGAAGACAGAATTTTCTAATTTTAAAAAGATAAAGAATACAGAAATGCATAATAACGAAGTTTGGGTTTTTATAGAACAAAGAAACGGCAAGCCCGCGGATGTGAGTTTTGAACTGCTGAGCAAGGGACGCAAACTCGCCGACAGCATGAAGGGCGAACTGAAAGCCATTGTAATCGGACACGAAGCGAAAGGCATAGCGAAAGAGACGTTCAAGTACGGAGCGAATGAAGCGCTGCTCGTAGACCATCCCGACCTGAAACTGTTCAGAACGATGCCTTACAGCAGGATAATGAACGAACTCATAAAGAAGCACACGCCGAGAATAGTTCTCTTCGGCGCGACCGTGTACGGACGCGACCTTGCGCCGCGCGTGGCATCGAATACGAGAAGCGGTCTCACCGCTGACTGCACCGACCTGAAGATTTCGGACGTGAAGTATCTCGGCAAGGAATATCCGCAACTGCTTCTACAGATAAGGCCGGCGTTCGGAGGCAACATAGTGGCGACAATCATTACGCCCGACGTTCCCGTGCAGATGGCGACGGTACGCGAAGGCGTGATGGAAATGCATCCGGTCGAAAAACCGCATAAGGAAAAAATAACAGAAGTTCCGTACAATCCGATAGACATGGACGGGCTTCTTGAAATCATAGAGCAGCAGAGAGAAGAGAGCAAAGTAAACCTTAAAGCGGCGCCTATTATCGTCGCGGGCGGATACGGTCTCGGCTCGAAGGAAAATTTCAAACTGCTTCACGAACTTGCGCACGTAATCGGCGGCGAAGTCGCCGGAAGCCGCGCCGCTGTTGACGCTGGATTCGTCGGCTCGGAAAGACAGGTCGGTCAGACAGGCGTCACTGTCCGTCCGAAACTTTACATCGCAGTCGGCATATCAGGCGCGATTCAGCACAGAGCGGGAATGCAGGAAGCGAAAAAAATCATTGCGATAAACACGGACCCCGACGCGCCGATTTTCGACATCTGCCATTACGGCATAGTCGGAGACGCCGCGCAGGTTATTCCGATGTTCATCGAAACTTACAAAAACAAACTGAAATAAAAATAAAATTTAAAGTATAATGCCAAATTTTTTCACCGATAACAGCGACCTGGTCTTCCAGTTCAACAACCTGAATTACAACAGGATAGTTGAAATGGCGGAGGATAATTTTGAACAGGCGAAGGATTTTAATTACGCGCCCGTGAACTATGAAGACGCGATGGAGAATTACCGCAAGGTTCTCGAAATGACGGGCGATCTGACAGGAAATTACATAGCCGAAAGAGCGGCAGACGTTGATATTGAAGGGGCTCAGTTCGCGGAAGGCAAAGTGGATTACGCTAAAGGTACGCAGAAAAACATTAAAGAACTTACGATGGCTGACCTGATGGGAATGGTGCTTCCGAGGAAATTCGGAGGACTGAATTTCCCGCTTACGATTTACATGATGGCGACTGAAATGGTGGCGAGAGCGGACGCCTCGCTTATGAACATTTTCGGTCTTCAGGACATTGCCGAAATGATAGAGAAATACGGAACTGAAGAGCAGAAGGAAAAATATATTCCCGGATTCTGCACGGGCAAATACACGGGCGCGATGGCGCTCACGGAACCCGACGCGGGCTCAGACCTGCAGGCGGTAAAACTTCAGGCGTATCAGGACGAAAAAGGGAAATGGTTCCTGCGCGGCGTGAAGAGGTTCATAACAAACGGCAACGCGCACGTTCATCTCGTGCTCGCGCGTTCCGAACCCGGCACGAAAGACGGAAGAGGCCTCAGCATGTTCGCGTGTTTCGCGGATGAGACCGTTAAAGTAAGGCGTATAGAGCATAAACTCGGTATTCACGGCTCGCCGACGTGCGAACTTCAGTTCAACGATACGCCCGCTGAACTCGTGGGACAGAGAAAATTCGGATTAATCAAATACGTGTTTGACCTTATGTTCAGAGCGAGAATGGGTGTATCGGCTCAGGCGCTCGGCATATCGCAGGCGGCATACGAAGAAGCGCTCATGTACGCGAAAGACAGAGTGCAGTTTGGAAAATCAATTTACAACATACCGGCAGTAGCCAACATGCTTATAGACATGAGGGTGATGGTCGAGTACAACCGCTCGCTTCTTTACGCTACCGGACAGGTTGTCGACCTTAAAGAAAAAATAACGGTGCTGGTTGACAAGTATAAAAAAGCCGGAAAATCGACAACGGATTTGAATGAAGAATTAAAATACTACGCAAAACTTTCAAATCTTCTGACGCCGATGACGAAATACTGGCTGACGGAATGCGCGAACAAGATAACATACGATTCTATGCAGATACACGGCGGCACGGGATACATGAAGGAATTCAGAGTCGAGAGACTTGCGCGCGACGCGAGAATCACGAACATCTATGAAGGAACGTCGCAACTGCAGGTTGTAGCGGCAATCAGCGGAGTTATCAACGATATACTGAAAGATTATTTCGATAAGAAGGAAGCGAAAGCGTATCCCGGCGGTCTTTCGAGGCTGGCTACGTACTTAAAAGAAATCAGGGCGATATTCTACGACTGCCTGAAGTACGTGACGGACAAGAAGGACAGCGAATTCCAGGACGTCGCGGCGAAGGACCTTGTGGAATTGTATTCATACCTCTACATAGGTTATTTGCTTCTTGACGAAGCCGAAAAGGAACAAAGAAAGAAATTTATAGCAAGCAGGTACATAATAACCTCGCTCGCGAACGCGAAGAAGAACGCGGACACCATAAAGAACGAACTGTTCACGGACATTCTTCACGCAGACGAAATATTAATATAAAAAACGCGGGAGCAAAAAATGTTTTATTACAGAATATTCGACGACAAGGAAGAACTGAACTTCTTTAAGAGTTCTCTTAAATATGCCGAAATTGCAGGCTTGCTTAAGGAATACGAAAAGAATCACTCGGAGTACGTCAACAAGGAATTCATAAAATTCCTTAAAGAAAAAGACAGGGACGCCGAGATAATAGAAGTCACAAACATTTATTATTAAGATTTTCCGGGGCATTGTTTTTTCCCTGTAGGTTGACAATTATTCGCTATCTGACTCATTAAAACTAAACGCGCCGGGATGTTTAACTTCATTCCCAAACATACGAATGACTTCGAACAGTTATGGGCACTCATATCGTCCCGTAACAGATGGTTTATAAGCATACGATACACGGTCGTCGGAGCGATGGCCGTGTTTCTTATTTTAATGCAGTATGTTTTCGGGATAGGGTTTGACAACGGACAAATCTGGGCGATGACGCTCATAACCGCGTCGCTTCTTGTCATCAATATATTTTACAGTTTTATCGACGCGAGAGGTTACATCAAAAACGAGGTTGATAAATTCAACCCTCTTCACTTCGCTTTCAATCAGATTGTAATCGACCTTCTTGTAATCGCGCTGATGTCGTATTATTCCGGAGGAATAGAAAGCCCGTTCTACTTCTTCTTCGTTTTTCACATGATAATCGGAAGCATGATACTCCCGGGAGCCGTTGTTTATACGCTTTCCGGAGTATCTGTATTTTACATCGCCTTTATTTCCGTTCTCGAGATGCTGGATGTTATACAGCATCATCCTTTCGGAAACATGCTCGCGGTTCCGCTGTACGACAACGTGCGCTTTCTGATAGTTTTTGTTACGGCATACGGAATAATGATTTTCGTCAGCGTGTTCCTCGCGAACAACATTACGAGCGCGCATTACCGCAGGTCGCAGGAACTGAAGATGACGCTCGATAAGCTCAGCCAGGCGGAAAAAATGAAGATGAAATACACCATGGGGGTCGTTCACGAAATTAAAACCCCGATAGTAGCCGTGCAGTCGAATCTCGACATAATTCTCGGCGGATATACGGGTGAAGTTTCCAAATCGGCGCGCGACCGTGTTTACAGGGCGCGGGCGAGAAGCGACGAAGCGATTAACATCATAAATGACGTACTTAATATTTCAAAACTTAAACTTCTCGAAAATCTTAAGAAGGACGACATCGATATCGTTGAACTCCTGAACACTATGTACAAGAAACGCGGTGTACAGGCTAAAACCGCGGGAGTAGAATTGAGGATATCAGATTTGAGAAAAGAGCCGAAACCTGTGATGGCGGACAGAGGGCTGTTCGAACTCGCGCTGTCGAACCTTATCGGCAACGCGATAAAGTACAACACTCTCGGAGGCATAGTCGAAACGATAATAGAAGAAAGGGACAACGATACATTCGTAACTGTTGCCGATAACGGAATCGGAATTCCGGACGAGGACAAAGACAAGATGTTCAGGGAATTTTACCGCTCGTCAAACGCGAAGAAAAGCGGAGTCGAAGGTACGGGACTCGGTCTTTCGGTAGTAAAAGAAATAATAGAGCATCACGGAGGCTCTATCTGGTTTAAAAGCCCGTCGCGGCTTCAGTCGGAAGGCAGAAGAGGAACGGAGTTTACAATACTTATTAACGGCGAAGACTGCTGAACTATTTCACCCTGAACATGTCGCACACCGTTTCGCGTTTTTCCTCAAGTTCCTTGTTGAGGTATTCGTTCTGAGGAATTCTCGGCAAATCATTCCATTCGTCGGAAAGCGATTTCATCCTTTCGTAAAGCATCCACTTGTGCCTGAACGTTTCATTGTGCATCTGCTTTATAGAGTTTATCTGTCCCTGCGTAAATACGTTCGGGTTCATTTTTTCCTTCGCGTAATTTGAATCGGCATGGAAATATTCCACCTTCGCGCCCTTGAAAATCCTGAACATGTATTCTTCCTTGTCGTATCCGAGTTTCGTAAGGAATCCGCGGAACTCCTGCTGGCTTTCAAACGCTGTATCCTTTATGTTCGTGAAGTTGCCCGTCGGCACGCCCCATTTTTCAATCTGCCTTATAACGGGTCGGTTGATTTCAAATTTCAAAGCGGTGTAAACCTCGCGGTTAAAAACATTCTGCATTATGAAAAGAAGCACAAGGCAGATAATTCCCGAAGCGAGTGGCGTGATTATCCAGCCGATTCCGATTTTCCCGAGAATCTTATAGTTGATGTACCGCCCGCCCTTCGCGAAACCGATTCCTATAACCGCTCCGACAATCGCCTGAGTGATTGAAACAGGTACAAGAGGAAACGATGGCAGCCCGATGCCGTTGAGCAGTTTCTCTACCGTGGTCGACGAGAAAAGGAATAAAACAGTTGACGCTCCGAATATCGACGCGAGCGATGATATCGGGGTAAGTTTGAAAATTCTCTTTCCTACGGTTTCCGTCGTGTTCCTTGAATAAGTATAGATTCCGACTACGATTGAAACAGCGCCGAGGAAAAACAACTGATGCGCGGGCGAAATAATTATGTCGGATGTAATAGAAATATCGCTGAACGGAGATGAGGAAACGAACACGCCTACAACGTTGGCGATATTATTCGCGCCGAGACTGTACGCTCCGAACGCTATTACAAACACGGCGAAAGCCTTCATGTAATAATCTATCTCGAGAAGGTGCGTCTTCGAACGTTTGAGAAACTGCATCAAAAGATAATAATAGACAAACGAAAATAATCCCGCGAGAAAAGGACTCATTATCCACGATACAAGAATCTGCGCAAGCGACCTGTAATCTGTCGGCGAGGACGTAAAAATGTTCCAGCCTATAATCGCTCCGATTATTGCCTGAGACACTGAAACGACAAGCCCGCGCTTTATGAGAAGGAATACCGTAAGCGCCGTAGATAACGCGACCGTAAAGGAACCGGCGATAGCATTCACGTCACCGAGAGAGCCGAGCGTTCTTGTCGTGCCGAAACCCGTTATCATCGCGCCGAGCACGACAAAAACAGAAGAAAGAACCGCCGCCGCGGAAAACCGTAGCATTTTCGTACTCAATGCCGACCCGAAAATATTGCCCATGTCGTTGGCGCCCACGCTCCAGCCGAGAAAAAGACCGCTTGTAAGATAAAACCAAATCATTATCCGTACCTCTTAATTACCGCAATAGAAAGCCTGTCGCATACATCCTCGGCCGCGTCCGCGATTTCATCAACGTGATAAACAAAATACCGGATATGCATTTTGCCGCTAAGATCGAGATTCTTGTTTTCGAAAATATCCCTCTTAAGTTTATCCGCAAGTTTATCTGATTCTTTTTCGAAGAACAAAGTCTTGTTGATGTTGTCTCTCACCATCTGAAATTCGGAAAAATACGAGCGTACCGCGGCTATCATACATTCAACGGCGGAAACGGACGTATCGGCAAGGTCAATATATTCTTTCGAAAATTCTTCGGGTATGGCGGGTTTTTCAACTGAAAACTGGAAAAGTACTTCCTTGCATGAATTCAGCACTTTATCCGTGCTCTCGAGCAGACCGAGCACGTCGCCGCGCTGCTCGGGAATGAGAGTATGCATATAAAGTTTTGTTTCTATGGTTCTTCTCAGCGTATCCGCGTCGTTTTCAGTCTTGTCTATATCCTTCAGACTTTCCTCGAAGTGCTCGGTCTGATTGTTTAAATAGTACTTTATGCCCTGTTTCAGTACAAGCCCGCCGTTAAGCACCTTGTCGAGGAACTCGTCAATCTGAATTTCCAGTTTCTTTGTTTTCTTTAAAAGCATGTTAAAATCGTTGTTTTTTGGAATATAAGGAATATAACCCGCGAAATTAATGTAAATTTTAGTAAATATTGGTAACCGGCAATTTGTAATTAATAATTTGCAAAGAGAAATTAGTGGGCGGTGACACGTAAAAATGACTTTGTTTTACTGTATACGGTGGTCAGTTTGAATCAGCATCTCAACTGTTGTATCCGAGAGTCTCCCCGTTCTTTGGGGGACTCTCGGTTTGCTTAACAAGCGGATGTCCGGCAATTTAAAATCTGAAATTTACAATTGCTCTTTTGTAGCCCACGGCTTCGGCCGTGGGAATCCGGTATGCAATAAAATCAAAACCGTTTTAACGGTTTCATTCTTTTTCGGATTTTGACTTGTTAGCCCTGGCTTTAAATATTTAAAATCTGAAATTTACAATTTAAAATCGCTCTTAGAAGTTGCTGACGTCTCTACCCGAAACGAACGTTTTTATCCAGTCGAATAATACGAGGGCTTTGTTCTTGAAACTGACAAGTTTCGTAAGGTACGCGCTCCGCCAGAAGAGGAACGTTCCGAAACCCGTTCCCTTGTACTGCGGCAAATCCGCAAGCGCTTTTCTGTTTCCTACGTACGCCAGCATACCGAGGTTTCTGAAATTGAAGGCTTTTCCTTCGCCTGTTTTTTTGTTAAGATATTTCGCGAGAAATAATCCCTGCTGTTGCGCTACCTGCGCGGTCGCCGGAAGTTCTTTGTCCCGTAAGGAGGCGCAATCCCCGACAGCGTATATATAATCGAAGAATCCGCCGTTGTTCTTTACGCGGAAGAACCCGTCGGTAATAATCTTTCCGCGTTTATCGGTTTCGAGTCCGGACAAACGCACAAAATCAGTCGATGTGTTTCCCGTAGCCCAGACAAGCAGTCCGTATTTAAAAGACGTTCCGTCCTTTAAGTGAATGTACTCCTTGTCGACTTCGCTGACCAGCGAATTAGTTTTCAAAACGATATTCTGCCTGCGGAAGATTTTCATCGCGTACTCGCTCAGTTTCTTGTCGAATGTAGCGAGTATTGAATCCCGCGCCTCTATCAGAATGATTTCAACGTATCCGGCCAGGTCGCGGTATTTTCTTTTTACGTCCTCTTCTATGAAATCGTGAAGTTCGGCCGCGAACTCAACGCCCGTAGGTCCTCCGCCGCATACAGCAAAACGGAGAAAGTCCTTTTTTTCCCGTTCTGAAATGCCCGGAAGTGATGCGTTTTCGAAACAGTCAATAACTTTTGTTCTGATTTTTCTTGCGTCCGAAAGTTCTTTAAGAAAAAGCGCGTTTTCCTTTATGCCGCTAATTCCGAAAGTGTTGGTAACTTCGCCGACCGCGATGACAAGATAATCGAAACCGAGTTTGTATTCCCTGCCCGTATCCTCGTCCCTGCACGATATATTTTTCTCCGCGGCGTCTATTCCTGTACAGTATGACTGGTGAAACGAAATTCCCGCTACGTTCCGTATCGGCTCTATAATGCTTCTGAATTCGATAGTTCCGACTGTCGTGCTCGGCAGCAGGGGGGTAAAAAGGAAATGGTTTCTCGGGCTTACAATTGTAACATCGTAGAGATTTCTGTTGATTTTCTTGATGAACCGGAAAGCCGCGAAGCCGGTTCCGAGAACTATAATTTTCTTTTTCATGTGGTTAATACATCCCGCGGTGCTTATTATTGTTGATTCCCGCCGTAATTCGTTTTATTTTTGCTTCATATATATAAACAAAAAATTCAGAATAAAAATTTATAATGAAATCATACAGAAAAGAACTCTGGTTCAACACAACAAAAAGAAGAGAACTCATTAACATTACCCCCGATGTCAGCCGCTGTATCGCCGAAAGCGGCATAAAGGAAGGGCTTGTGCTCGTCAACGCGATGCATATTACCGCTTCGGTGTTCATAAACGACGACGAATCGGGACTGCATCACGATTACGAAGTGTGGCTCGAAAAACTCGCTCCCGAGAAACCGTACTCGCAGTACAAACACAACGGTTTCGAAGACAACGCGGACGCTCATTTGAAGCGGACGGTGATGGGCAGGGAAGTCGTTTGCGCTCTGACAGACGGCGCGCTCGATTTTGGTCCCTGGGAGCAAATCTTCTACGGCGAGTTTGACGGGAAACGAAAAAAACGCGTGCTGGTGAAAATTATCGGAGAATGAAAGATAATGTAAAATTACATTAGTGTTACTGCTTCCCAAGTCGAAGATGCGCCGTGGCGTACCGGAGCTTGGGAAGCAGAAAAAGGGGGACACTCTTTGTAATTAGCAGTTAACAATCAGCAAGCAAATAATAGCAAAGCAAAGGAATAATAATTTTTGATTTTTAATATTTGATTTTTGATATAATAAAAAACCCCGTTTCAAACGGGGTTTTAAGACCTTTTAGCGGATAGTATTAAACCGTATTATCCTACGTACGAATTTAATTTATCGACAATGTGTCCTTTGGGAACCGCGCCGACTATCTGGTCGACAACCTGCCCGCCCTTGAATAAGAGCAGTGTTGGAATGCTTCTGATTCCGAATTTCCCCGCTATTCCGGGATTGTTGTCAACGTCAACTTTTCCAATCTTTGCCTTTCCCTGATATTCTCCGGCGAGTTCCTCGACTATCGGAGCAATCATCTTGCAGGGTCCGCACCAGACTGCCCAGAAATCAAGAAGAACGGGCACGTCAGACTGTTCAACTTCGGCTGCAAAATTGGCATCTGTTATTTCGAGTGGGTGCATTAAATTTATTCCTTTCTTATTGGTATATGTGAATGTTTGTGAATTAGTTTATACGCAAGTTATCGTCTCCAAGAATTTTTTTCAAGTTTGAAATTAATTCTTTTGAAGCCGAGACCTTTACTTCCTTTGAATAGTAGTGTCTCAGCGTTCCGTTGTCGTTAACCGTGAAATACAGACCGCAAAGCCCGGGGTGCTTTTCGGCTAACTCCCTGATTTCCTTAAGTTTTTCCGCGTCGTCTTCCCTTCCGGGAAGTATAAGATTGATGTTCGAGGCGAAATTTTCCTGAAAATGGTCTATAGGATGTATGTTTTCAACTATTAATTTGAGTTTGTCGCCCGAATCCTCGGCTTTTCCTTCAACAAATACAAGTGTATCATCGGCGAAAAGCCGCTGCTTCGCCTCGTAAAGTTTGCTGAACGCCACGCACTCGCCGCGTCCGTAAAAATCTATAAGGTTGAAAACCGCGAACTTCGTTCCTCTTTTCGAAATCTTAACCTGCATGTCGCTTATAACACCGCACATTTTCGCGGAGTTCATGTCGGACGGGTCGACTTCGTTCACGTCGTCGCCGAAACTCAGGTTCACGAAGTTCTCTATATTTCTTCTGTACCTGTCGAGCGGATGACCGGAAAGATAGAACCCTATCGCCGCCTTTTCGTTATTGTATTTTTCAACTTCATGAAATTCTTCGTAGTCTTCGAGACGCAGTTCTGAAATGCCGTTATGCGTGGGCGTGCTGCCGAAAAGCCCGTGCTGTCCCCGCATTTCCGGCGCGTCCTTTAGTTTCGATGCAAACAGGGTCGCGCGCTCGACGTTCAGGTAAAGTTTTCTGCGGTTCTTTTCTATGCAGTCGAACGCTCCCGCGAAAATCAGCGCCTCTACGGTTTTCTTGTTTACCAGGCGCAAATCCACGCGCGTTAAAAATTCGTCGAAACGTTTGAACTTGCCGTTCTTCTCGCGTTCTTCGATTATGCTTACCGCGGCTTTTTCGCCTACGTTCTTTATCGCGCTTAATCCGTAAATTATTTCGCCCTCTTTCGTTTGCTCATTTGTGTATCTCACCTTGAAATCCGAGAAACTTTCGTTTATGTCCGGCTGCATTAGTTTAATTTTCATGCGCTTGCACTCATCGGCAAGATACTGCAATTCCGTTTCGTCGTCTTTTCTTCCTTCCATCGAAACAGCCAGAAACTCAAGCGGGAAGTGGGTTTTCAGGTACGCGGTGTAATACGCCAGTACGGAATAAGCGACTCCGTGCGATTTATTGAATCCGTAATCCGCGAAATCGAGTATCAAGGAAAATATCTGTTCGGCGATTTTTTTCGTCACGCCGTTCTTTATGGCGCCTGCGATGAAATCGGTCTTGATTTGCTGCATCTTTTCCTTAATCTTCTTTCCCATCGCTTTCCTCATATTATCCGCCTGCGCCATTGTGAATCCCGCGACTTCGCGCGCTATCTGCATCACCTGTTCCTGATAAACTATGATTCCGTAAGTGTCCTTCAGCGCGTTTTCCATGAGCGGATGAAGGTACGTAATCTGCTTCCTGCCGTATCTCTTGTCTATGAAATCCGGAATGAGTTTCATCGGGCCCGGCCTGTAAAGCGCGTTCATTGCCGCAAGGTCGTTTATGTTCTTCGGTTTCAGTTTCGAAAGATATTCGCGCATCTTGCTTTTCGAGAACTGGAATATGCCGACAGTCGCGCCCTGCGAGAACAGGTCGTATGTTTCCTTGTCGTCGAGCGGCATGTTGTCGGTCGTCAGCGTCAGACCGTGCATTTCGTTTACGAGTTTAAGCGTTTTGCCTATGACCTTCAACTCCTTCAGGCCTAGGAAGTCCATCTTAATAAGACCCGCGTCTTCGAGCCGGTTCATGTCGTACTGAGTACAGTAAACAATTTCCTCGTCGGTGTCTCCGTTCTTCTTGTTGGGGTCCTTCGCGCGCGAAAGCGGCACATAGTCCGTGATGTTCGACGGCGCGATAACCACGCCCGACGCGTGAATCGACGAATTCTTGTTCAGGTTTTCGAGCACTGTCGAGTACTCGAACATCTTCTTTCTTTCCTGCTTTTGCGCCTCGTTGCCTGCTATAAAATAATTCTTAAAATCAGGAACTTCATTTACGCAGTCTGTAAGCGGTTTCACCTTTCCGAATACAATCGGAATAAACTTTGTCAGTTTATTTATTTCGTCGAACGGGAAATTCAGAACTCTGCCGACGTCTTTTAAAACGCCGCGCGGCGCGAGTTTGTTAAAAGTGATAATCTGCGCGACGGAACTTTCGCCGTATTTTTCCTTCGCGTACTGTATGATTTCGTCCCTTCGGTCGTCCTGAAAATCCATGTCTATATCGGGCATTGATATACGTTCAGGATTCAGGAATCTTTCGAATAGCAGATTGTATTCGAGCGGGTTCACGTTCGTGATTCCCATGCAGTAGCAGACAAGGCTGCCTGCCGCGCTTCCTCTTCCCGGACCGACGAGTATGCCGCGCTCTTTAGCCGCGCGTATGAAGTCGGCAACGATCAGGAAGTATCCCGAAAAATCCATCTTCTGTATAACGCCGAGTTCGTATTCGAGGCGTTCCATAACTTCGGGAGTAACATCTTTAATCCGCTTGTGCATACCCTCGATTGACAGTTGCTTCAGATAATCGTTGAGAGTTTTTGCGTCCGATTCCGCGGGAATCGGGAAGTTTGGCATGTGGTTTGTCTTCGTGTCGAGTTCGAGGTTGCATTTTTCCGTAACTTCAAGCGTTGACTTAATCGCTTCCGGAAAATCCTTGAACAACGTCGTCATTTCCTTCGTTGTCTTGAAATAAATCTGGTCGGTTCCGTATCTCAGGTCTTTGACAATATCCCGCATATCGCCGTTCTTGTTCTGCTTCGAACTTATATGAAGATAAATGTTATGTGCAACGGCGTGTTCTTTCTTTATGTAATGAACGTCATTCGTCGCGATGAGTTTAAGTCCGAACTCCTTTGCGAGCACGGGCATAGCCTTCAGCACTTTCTTTTCGATTTCAATCGTAAGATGGTTCTGAATTTCGAGATAAAAATCCCCGCCGAAAATATCCTTGTAAATTCCCGTCATCTGCCGCGCCTTCGCCATATCGTTGCGGACGATGTAGCAGGAAATCACTCCGCCGGCGCATGCGGAAAGCGCGACGACGCCCTCGCGGTACTGATTCAGCACTTCGAGGTCGATTCTCGGCTTGTAATAGAAACCCTCCATATGCCCTATGGAGTTGAGTTTCATGAGATTCCTGTAACCCGTTTCATTCTTCGCGAGAAGAATAAGATGCGCGTAGTTTATGTTGGCGACGGAAAGACCGTCGGAATTTTCAGTGTCGATAATGTCGGCTGTCGCGCCGACGGTTTCAATTTTCTTTCCCTTGTCGAAGCGCGAGGAACCCTGCGCCACGTACGCCTCGAAACCGATGATGGGCTTGACGCCTTTGCTCCTGCACTTATTGTAGAATTCCATAGCGCCGTACATAACGCCGTGGTCGGTAAGCGCGACCGCGTTCATCTTATTCTCGACGGCGGCGTTGACGAGCCCATCAACGGTGCAAATGGCGTCGAGCAATGAATAGTGCGTATGATTATGTAAGTGTATAAATTCCGACATCGGTGAACGCTGAAAGAAATTTGTTGAATCAATTTTTATAATTTAATCATTTTAGACAAAGCAAAAAATTTATTATTGCATTATAAAGATAAATTTTTTATGCTGAAACAAATTTCTGGAATCCATGTAAAAAAGTAAGCCAGGGATTGACGTAGATTAAAACGGATTCTTATACTTTTTATTGCTCTTTAATCCGTGGTATCCGTGAAAATCCGTGGCAGGAAAATAAATATAAATTTAGTAAGCCACAGATTAACGCAGATTAGAACGGATTAGAGCTTATTTAAAACCAGTTCTTAAATCCGTGAAATCCGTGAAAATCCGTGGCAGGAAAAATAAAAAGATTATAATGCCACAGATTAACGCAGATTAAAACGGATTAGGGATTATTTAAAACCAGTTCTTAAATCCGTGAAAATCCGTGGCAGAAAAAAACTTAGGAGGTAAGAGTGAAAAAAATAATCGCTTTGGCTCTTTTCTTTATCGTCCTGCAGACAGTGGGTGCGCAGGTGCTTCATCTTGAAAAATACAAACTTTCGGGGAAGTCAGGCGGCAATCTTAAAACACTTTTCATGTCGGTCAAGACGCAGGATGGCGAAATTCTGCCGATGCTTGTTCTTTCCTGGCCCATTAATCCTATGCTCGTCGTAGAAGATAAGAAACCTTATTTCGCGCTGACTAAGGCTGTGAATCTCATGTTTCCGGCTTTATACATAGGGCATAATCCGCTCGTGGCGCAGTTCGGCGGCGAATATTCTTACGTCGCGCGGAACGGCAGAAATAGTCACATAAGGGGGTATCTTGATTTTCTGTATCCTGTCGACGCGGGCGAATACATCGCTTTTCTTCTCGGAGTAGGTGGAGGAATTTTCACCGACACGAAGAAGAGCGGACTTTTTCCGCAGTTATCATTCAGCGCGCTGATGCCCGTATGCAACGGCATAGCGTTTCAGGCGTACATAAAAGCGCGCAACAATTATATGTTTAAAAAAGAGGAATCAAACGTGTTCGACCTCTCCGCCGGGATGGGCGCCGTGTTTTATTTGGGGTGGTAAATAAAAACCCCGTTCGGTGAACAGGGTTTTTGTTAAACTTATGACAATTTCTTTATAGGTCTTTAATCGTAATTTCGCAGTCCTTAAGTATCTTGCTTAATAAACCCGGACCGATTGTTTCTTTTGAATGAACGGGAACCGTTGTGCATCGTCCGTCTTCGTGCTGTAAAAAATGATGGCTTCCTTTGATACGTACAACATTAAAACCCAGCTTGCCAAGGGATTTGATAATTTCCTTACCGGTGAAAGAGGGCGTTTTACCCATTATCCGAGAATCATTTTTTGAATCCCGACGAATCTTGTTTTCTTATGTGATTTTCCCACCACTTCTTCGCACAGCCCTATAACCTCTTCCATTCTTTTCATCAACTCGTCAATAGACTTTGCCTGACTGTGGCATCCTTTTAATTCCGGTACGGAGCCAATGAAAAACCCCTCCGAATCCTTTTCAATAATTATGTTGTATTCCCTTTTCATGTATTCAGTTTTACTAAATATAGAAAATTATTTTTCTTATAAAAAGTGTATTTCTGTTTTAATGCACATTTCGGGTCCCTGATTATTAAAGGCTAAAGCGCCGTAGGCGCAAAAAACGAATAGAAAAATGCAATTAAAATATAATGCCTCATAGATGTGGCACAAATGATAGTGCTGTTGCTTTTGTGTCGCCCGGCAAACCGGGCTAATGTTTTTGGGCGCTTGTAAGCTATTCGGTTCCGCCCCTGACGGGGTTTGTTAGAATTCCGAAAATCAAAAACCCCGTTCGGTGAACGGGGTTTGTTGTTATATAATCGTATTTGTTGTATTGTGAAATTACTTCATTTCCATCGCCATCTTGAAGGCGTTGTAGGCGTCCACTACGCCGCCGGTCTTTGAGAGTTTCGCGAAATCGACGCGGCCGAGTTCGTTCGTCTTTACTTCCATGCCGTTGTATTTTCTTGACGATTTCATCAGTATGTCCTTAATCTGCGCCGCCGTCAGGTTCGGGAAGTATCCTTTCAGTATTGCCGCGACTCCAGCCGTTTCGGGAGACGCCATTGACGTTCCGCTCATTCTCTTGTATGTGCCGCCCGGTACGGTCGAGAATATTTCCATTCCCGGAGCAAAAACGTCAACAACGTTTTGCGAAAAGTTTGAGAACGGCGCCGCGAGGTCGTATTTCCTCGTAAGATTCATCGGGTCTTTATCCTTGCTGTACTGTTTCATCCACGTGCTCGCGCCTACGCATACGAGATTGTCGAAAAATTTCATCTGCTCGTTTTCCTTGTAAAACTTTACGGGATAGTTTACCGTCTTCTCAATGTCGGTTCCTTCATTTCCCGCCGCTACCACAAAAAGAACGCCTTTCGATTCGGCGTATTGAATCGCTTCTTTCACGTAGTCCGCGTTTCCCGCGAAATATTTTCCCGCGGAAAGATTGATTATGCTCGCGCCGTTGTCCGCAGCGTACCTGATTCCGTTCGCGATATCTTTGTCGCGCTCGTCGCCGTCAGACGGGACTACGCGTATGTACATGAGTTTCACGAACGGCGCCTGTCCGATGCCTTTTTTTGTCGAGCCGATAATGCCAGCTACGTGCGTTCCGTGAGCGCTGATTTTTACTGACGGGTCGTTGTCGCCGTAGTTCTTCTCGTCGAGAACGTTCGGGTTATCGCCGATAATTGTAGAAGGGTCAAGCGTCAGGTCGTAAAGCACTTCCGTTTTTGTTTTGTACATTTCTTCGTACTCGATTATTTCCTTCGGACCCGCGCCAATGAGCATGTACGTTCCAAGAATCTTTTGCGCGGCTTCCTGAACTTTTCCCTTGAGCGTGCCGGAAATTTCCTGAAGTTTCTTCGGGTCGGTTGTAACGTTGTTCATCTGAAGAACCGCGACCGCCTCTCTGGAGCCGTTTGCGAGTAATTTAACGTAGTCGTAATCTTCGTTATCCTCTTTTTTCTTCTTGTCGTATTCTTCCTTGACCTTCATATAGTATTCATCCGATTCGGAAACGCCTTCCTTTTTCAGGCGGGCGTATTCACGCGTGACTTCGAGGTTTAGGTTAGTGGCCTTGCCGAGGAAATTCCAGCCGTGAAAATCGTCTACGAATCCGTTGCCGTCGTCGTCAACTCCCGCGACGCCGTTGATTTCAGCCTCGTTGTTCCAGATGTTGGCTTTTAAATCGGGATGGTCCATTTCAAAACCGGAGTCCATGACCGCTACAATAATCGGCTTCGGCTCTAAGCCGAGAGTTTTTATGTAATCATAAAGTTCGTTCGTCCTCGTGCCTTCATAGCCGTCCTTGTCGGGCGACATGAGCGCCCAGTCGGGAAGGTCGGTGCCGCCGATATCGGTTCTGATTTTATCGAGCACGTGCATCGGGATGGCGATTTCCCTGCCGTCAACAGTTACGGTATAGTGATAGCCGTAATCGTTGAAAGTGTTAAGGCTTGTTCCGAAGCCGAACGTGAACGCCGCGGCGAGAACGAGAATAAGAAGAAAATGGAGTTTTTTCATATTATTGTTTAAAGTTTGTGTATTATATGTTTATAGCGCTTTTTGCCTTAAAAAGTTTCAAGCCAAATCAAAAATCAAAAATTAAATATACATATTAAAAATAAAAAAATCAGAAGCGGTAAACTGATTTTCCCATCAACATTTTTGATTTTTTATATTTGATATTTAATATATAAACCAAAAAACTTCGATCAGAGTTAAAAACCCTACTTGTTGTGCTGCGCCAATTCCATCAGAATACCGTTTGTCGATTTCGGGTGAAGGAAAGCGATAAGCATGCCTTCGGCGCCGATTCTCGGCTGCTGGTCAATCAGTTGTATGCCGTTGTTCTTAAGTTCGTCGAGTTTCGACGCCACGTCGGGCACCTGGAACGAGCAGTGGTGAATTCCTTCGCCTCTTTTTTCTACGAATTTTCCTATTGGCGAATCGGGCGATGTCGCCTCGAGAAGTTCTATGTCGAAATTTTCAAGTTTGATTTTTCTTACGTTTACTTTCTGTTCCGCGACGTATTCCTGTTCGCCCGCTTTTACGCCGAATATTTTTTCGAATACGGGAACGGAATTTTCGAGTGATTTTACCGCGATGCCTAAGTGTTCGAGTTTCATTGTATGTGTTTTAGTTAGTGCGTAAAAATACAAATTACGGAGACGGCATAAAATTCAATTTTTTGTCAGACCCGGTATATAAGCCGCTAATACACGCAAATTCACACGAATTAATTTATTCGATATTAGCATGAATTTGCGCTAATCAGCGGCTGAAGAATATACTGCGGAAATATTGCTTTTCCACGTCCGTTTTCAATTGAATGTTTTCTAATTTATTGTTTTTTTTGCATGAACCCTATTAACAAAATATTAATGATTCCATTATACTTATTTGAATCAGAATACAGTTCCGCACGGGTCACAATCCACACAAATTATTATTTTCAATTTTTAAAACCGAATTATTATGCTTAAAGCCTTCATGCCGAAACAGCCGAAGTTCTTTGAACTGCTGTCAGTTCTGACCTCGGAGGCGCACAATGCCGCGAAAATACTCAACGAAATCGTAGCCAATCCGGAAAACCTTGACGAATTCGCCTCCGAAATTCACGTAATAGAAAATAAGTGCGACGAGATTACACATAAGATTTCAAACGAACTCAACGAAACGTTTATCACTCCGATAGACCGCGAGGATATTTTCGCGATTACAAACGCGCTGGACGACGTAACCGACGGCGTCGACAGAATTGCATCGAAGATGAAACTTTACAAGGTGAAATCGCACATGAAATTCGGCCCGCAACTGGCGGCAATACTGCTAAGGCAGACAGAACTTCTTAACGAAGTCGTTAAAAGCATGCAGAGCGATTTCAAGAAGACGCTTGAAAAACTCGTGATAATCAGAAATCTCGAAACGGAAGGCGACACTGTCTTCAGGGATTCAATAACATACCTTTTCGATAACGAAAAGGACCCTATTGAAGTAATAAAAAAGAAAGAAATACTTGAGAACTTTGAAAAGGCGGTGGATAAATGCCAGACTGCGACAATCGCGATTGAAGGGGCGCTGATTAAAAATATATGAACATGCTCGAAATAGTTCTTATCGTTATTTTCATCGCTCTTATTTTCGATTTCCTAAACGGATTTCATGATTCGGCGAATTCAATCGCGACAATAGTTTCGACACAGGTGCTCACTCCACAGAAAGCCGTCTTGTTCGCGGCTTTTTTCAATTTTGTCGCGGCGTTCACATTCGATGTAGCCGTGGCAAAAACAATCGGAAAAGGCCTTGTACATATTTCGGATGTCGACGTATGGGTTCTTACAGCAGGCCTTCTCGGCGCCATATTCTGGAATCTTTGTACATGGTATTTCGGAATTCCCGTTAGTTCGTCGCACGCCCTGATAGGCGGATACGGAGGCGCGGCGGTTATGAAACTCGGGTGGAGCGTGCTGATAATTCCCGAATGGATAAAAGTTATTGTGTTCATTGTGATTGCCCCTTTTTTGGGCTTGGTGCTCGGAATGATAAATATGTGGGTGATGACATGGATTGTGAGGAACAAGAAACCAAGAAAGGTGGATAAGGCGTTCAGAAAATTTCAGTTGATATCGGCTGGTTTCTACAGTTTCGGTCACGGTACAAACGATGCGCAAAAAACCATGGGAATTATTGCGGGCGTTCTCTTTTCCGCTAAATATATAGATTCGTTTTACGTACCTTTCTACGTTGTTATTCTGTGCCATGCCGCTATCGCTCTCGGAACCATGTACGGAGGCTGGCGTATTGTAAAGACAATGGGTATGAAAATTACAAAACTTAAACCCATCGGCGGATTCTGCGCCGAACTCGCGGGAGCGACGACGCTTCTCGGAACTGCGCTTCTCGGAATTCCCGTAAGCACCACGCAGACTATCACAGGCGCGATTGTCGGAGTCGGCAGCACGCAGAGACTTTCCGCCGTAAGATGGGGTGTCGCCGGAAAAATAGTCTGGGCATGGATTCTCACGATTCCGCTTTCGATGATTTCAGGCGCGATTTTTTACTGGATAATTTCCCTTTTTCAATGATTTGATATTTATCTTTTTATGATAGGGCGGACTGTCATTATTACGGGCGCTTCGTCGGGGGTCGGCAAAGCGCTTGCGGAAAGAGTTGCCTCTAAAAAAGCCAAACTTATAATGTTCTGCCGCGACGGAAAAAAAGCCGAAGCGGCAAGGGAGGAAATTATACGCGTTTCTCATAACGAGGACATTCATATTGTTGTAGGCGACCTCTCTTCGATGAAATCTGTCCGCACGGCGGCGGAGGAAATAAAGAAAAAATTTCCGGAAATCCGTCTGCTCGTGAATAACGCGGGCGCGTCATACACAAGAAAAATTATTACGGAAGAAGGACTCGAAAAAACTTTTGCGGGAAATTATATCGGCCATTATATGCTTACGCTTCTTCTTCTTGACCTTATGGCAGAGTCAGAACCTGCAAGGATTATCAACGTCGCCTCGCAGGCGCACATGAAAATTGATTTTGAAAATCTGAACGGCGAAAAGCGTTATAAAATGTTCGACGCTTATAGGTACTCAAAGGCGGCGAATATTCTTTTCACTTTGAACCTTGCCGAAAGAATGAAGAGTACGCAGGTCACAGTCAACGCGGTTCACCCGGGCGTGGTAAAGACTGCCGTGTACAGGGATATCGGCGGGTTTCAGAATCTTGCAATTAAAATGATGTGGCTGTTTTTCATAACGCCGGAAAAATCGGCCGATATGATTATGCCAATGCTTATTTCCGATTCTTTCAGGAACATAAGCGGCAAATATTTTGTAAAAGGAAAGGCCGCCATCCCCAAACCCGGTACCGACAATGAAACGGACAGGGAAAAACTGAGGCGGCTAAGCGAAAAATTAACCGGATTAAAATTATGAAAACTGTTAAGTTGTTTCTCGTTCTCGCCATAGCGGTTCTTATGGCGGGATGTTCTGCTCAAAAGCCGTCAGGCACTACAAACAAAATGCAAATCAACGATATCTGGGTTCTCGTGAAAACCGGCACCAAAGACGTCGTGAAAGTTACAGGCAGGCCCCAGCCGATGATAGAAATTCATATAAGCGAAGGCAGGTTCATCGGAAATACCGGATGCAATGAGATGAGCGGAAATGTTGAAGTCGGCGATAAAACCATTAAATTCTCTGAAATCACTTCCACGAAGATGTTCTGCGACGATTCTCCCGAAACGGAATACCTCGCGGCTCTTAAGAAAGTCGATAACTGGGAATACGGCAAACTGACGCTTTACCTGAAATCGGGAAATGACGTTCTTCTCACTTTCAAAAAAGTAGATTAAACCTTATTTTGCTCATTTACAATCAAAAGAACGTAAATGGACATAACAGGTAAAATTCACGAGATATTCCCGGTTCAGACGGTAAAGAACAATTTCACGAAAAGAGAATTCATTCTGCTGGACGATACAAACGACCAGTATCCGCAGTATATTAAGTTCGAACTGATTCAGGATAAATGCTCCGTCATTGACGCATTCAAACCGGGCGACGCGGTCAAGGTTTATTTCAACATCAAAGGCCGCGAATGGATAAACCCCAAGGGAGAAAAAGTTTACTTTACTTCTCTCGGCGCCTGGAAGGTCGAGCCCGCTGAAGGCGGCGCCCAGCCTGATATGCCCGCACCGGACTTCATGCCGGGAGATGACGATATGCCGTTCTGAGTCAATTAATAATTAATAATTAATAATTAATAATTAGTAATTAGAGACATCTGAAAAATGATACCTTGAAGGTTTGTCATCCCGGCGAAACCGCGAAGCGGTTCGCTCTTAAACGCCGGGATCCATAACAGAAATGCGTTTTTTGAAGTTGCATTTATTACATAACAGAGTTTTTCAGAAGTCTCTAATTAGTAATTTTAAGAGCTGTGTTTCTATTGCTTTTTAATGCTTTATATAATTATTAATTATTGTTTAGCCTTGGTAAGAATTCCGGCGCTTTGTTGTTCTTTAATTACTCATTATTAATTATTAATTACTAATTGAAGAGAACTTGCTCTCCGACTTTCAGTTCCTTCACCCTCGGCTTCAAATCCGCGAAACCGGATTCAGGATCGTCAAGAATCTTGTTCATAACGTCGAGCGGCTTGTTCGGGTCGGACATGTATTTAGCCGCGCCGTAATGCACGGGTATCATGTAACTTGCTTTAATGTCGCGGAAAAGTTTCAGCGTTTCCATCGAAGTCGTGTGAAACCAAAAACTCGTCGAATCGCAGTTCCTGCACGGTCCCACGGGAATAAGCGCCACGTCTATCTTAAACCTCTCTCCGATTTTTTTAAACGCTTCGGGATTGTAACCCGTGTCCCCGCCGTAGTATAAAACCGCGTCCTTGTATTCGAGTATAAACCCGGTCGCGCCCGGCTCGAACCAGCTGTATACATCCACACCGTATCTACCGCCCGAATGCTGCGCGAAGACAGGCGTGACTTTCAGCCCGTCAATCATCACGCTCTTGCCGATGTAATCCTTGTATTCTGCGTCATGATTCTCAAGTCGAATCATGTCGAGGTTAAACCCGGGCATGTAATTTTCCACGCCATCTGGAAAAATCAATTTCGCCTTCGGAAACCTGTCGGCAAGTTCTCCTATTGATGTGAAACTCAGATGGTCCATGTGTGAATGCGACACGAAAATATAGTCGAGCCTTTTAACCTTGTCGAGGTCTATCCCCGGCTCGTACTGCCTCATAAGCACCCCGCCGAAACGCTTGTTGAAAAAAGGGTCGAAGAACAGTACCTTATCGTATATCTGCACGAACGTCGTTGAATGCCCTACCCACAGCACCGAAATCTTTACGCTGTCTTTTATCGGGTTCTCGACTTTCGCCACTTTCTTCGGCTCGGTTGTAATACTGTCGCCGACATTGTTAAAGAATATGTTAAGATAACCGCAAGAACTCAGCAGAGCGGATATGAAAAGAAATGTCAGTATTTTATAAACGCGGGTCATCATCAGAAATATTTCAGATAAAATGAAATGGAATAAAGATTGTTTTTATTGAAGTTCTTCGTGAACTGAAGGCCTATCATTCCCCCGACAAAGTAAACGCCCGCCTCCACGCCCGGATAGCCGCTCTCTCCGGTTATGCTGTTTTTCCTGAAAGTGTAAACTCCGCCGAGTGACATCGAGATGTTCTCGCCCATTTCCTGCACGGGAATAATCACTCTGCCCCCCGTGTTCAGCCCGAACTGGGTGTAGCCGGAATAACTGAAAGAAGAGGTGGCAAGTTCCGGCTGAACGAATAATTCGGCCGAACCCGTAAAGCGCCTCACCGGATTTATCATAAAGAACTGCACCGGACTTACGAATCTGTTTGTCTTAAAGGAAAAATTTATTGGAGTAATCTGCCAGCGTAGAGAGAATTGTACGCGCGCGCTGCTCTCGTTCGCGTCGCTTACTACCGCAGGCGACGGTATAGCCTGAAGCATAAGCCAGGTCGAATATTTTGTAAACGGTTTTTCGCGGAAATCCTTTATCTGCGCGTACGACAGCGAGACTCCGAAAAACGCGCACCACAACG
>JAJTBN010000232.1 GCA_021286895.1 Bacteroidota bacterium
GCTATCTCCGCCTCGAGCGATTTCGCTATCTGATAATCGATTTTTGTCAGATTGATGCCTATCGGCATGAGAAGTTGCTGTGAAAATGCCGACTGGGAGTTCAGCCTCGCTGACGCTTTTTCATAAAGAATCCTCTCGTGCGCCGCGTGCTGGTCTATTATCATAAGCCCTGTCTCAGTCTCGCACATTATGTACTTGTTCTGGTACTGCCAGATGTTAAATCTTTCTTCGTCTTTCCTTGTGTGCTCGAATATGTTTTTCTCTTCCTCGCGCTGTATCTCCTGTCTGCTCTGCGTATAATCGGCTCCGGACTTTTCAGTATCCTCGCTGAAATTATTCCTCGACGCCTGAAAAATCGAATGTATGTTCCCTCCGCTTTCCTGTGAAGGCTTTCTGAACCTGCTGAAATCGAAATCGGGCAGTTTGCCCGTTACAGTGTGCTCGAGCGTTTCCGCGCCGCTTGCTGTTGAACTCCCGAACGTCATGTCGAATGTTATGTTGCTCGAACGCAGCGTGTCGCGGACTGTCTTCCTTATGAAACCGAACATCGCTCCCTCATCCTCGAACTTAACTTCGAGTTTCGACGGATGTACGTTGACATCTACTTTATGCGGGTCAATTTCTATAAAAAGGAAAAACGAAGGATAATCACCTTTCTCTATCAAATCATCGTAACCCGAATATACAGCGAAGTTAAGATTCTTGTTCGTGAAAAATCTTTTGTTCAGATAAAAAAACTGGTCCTGCTTCGCTTTCTTCGTGAAACCGGGACGTGTAATGAATCCGTTGAGTTTTACGAGAGAGTTCTCTGTCGAAATTACGATGAGCGAATCCGCGAAGTCCTTTCCGAATATTTCCTGAAGCCTTAACTGTAGCGTCGCGGGCTTCAAGTCGAATATCAGTTCGTCGTTGTTGTAAAACCGGAATTCAACCGACGGGTTCGATATTGCCAGCCTTACGAACGTGTCGTATATGTGCCTGAACTCTGTCTGGTTCGATTTCAGAAAATTTCTCCTGCCGGGAGTATTGTAAAATATGTTCTTTACGGCAACCGATGTGCCCGTCTCCGAGGTCGTCTTCGAAACTTCCATTACTTCGTTGCCCTCAATTCTTATCAGCGTTCCGACATCATCCGCTCTCCGCTTCGTCTTTAATTCTACCTGCGATATCGCCGCGATTGACGCTAACGCCTCGCCTCTGAATCCTAACGTGTGTATGTTCTCCAAATCCTCGTATGTCGCTATCTTGCTCGTCGAATGCCTGAGAAACGCGACCTTCGCGTCTTCCTCGCTCATGCCGGAACCGTTGTCTATAACCGATATCAAGGTCTTTCCCGCGTCCCTGATAATTACGGTTATTTCAGTCGCGCCCGCGTCTATCGAGTTCTCCGCGAGTTCTTTGACTACGGACTCCGGTCTGCCTACGACTTCACCGGCAGCGATTTTGTTGTATAAATGCTGGGGCAGTATTTTTATGCTGTTACTCAATCTTTGAAATTATCTTGTGCGCTTTCCTGTGTTTTGATATGTGATATTGATGATCCTTAGAAACTATGCTGATGTTCCCGTCAGGCTCAAGCATTGCAAGTTTCACTTCCTTCACCGATTCTATGCTGTGCTCCCTGATTGCCGATTCGAGTTCTTCCATCGTCAGTTTTTCTTTTTCGAGATTCTTCTGATTGACTTTCCCTTCATGCACAAGAAGAACCGGCTCGTCGTTTATTAACTCGCTCACCTTCTTGTTCTTGTAAGTAAATAATTTCAGTACAAAATTCACGACGAATAGGGAAGCGGCCGCGACGAGTCCTCCCAGCAGCGATGAATCAGGACCGACCATCGCGTTCTGAACCGAGTTGCTGAGCAGCAGTATGAATACAAGGTCGATTACTGAAATCTGCGATAGTTCTCTTTTTCCGAAAATACGGATTGCGACAACAATAAATACATAAACAGTTATGCTCCGTATTATTATGATGCCAATGTCGTTTAACATTTTATTTATCTCCGAATAATGCGTTTACAAAATCTTCGCTGTCAAATACCTGCAGGTCGTCTATCTGCTCGCCTACTCCTATGAATCTGACAGGTATTTTCATTTCGTTGTTTATCTTCACAACTATTCCACCCTTTGCAGTGCCGTCAAGTTTCGTCAGGATTATCCCGGTTACTTTTCCTAAAGCGTTCGAGAATTCTTTTACCTGATTAAGCCCGTTCTGACCGGTCGTCGCGTCTATGACTATGAATATTTCATCGGGCGTATCGGGAATAACTTTCTGCATTACCCTCTGTATCTTCTTGAGTTCTTCCATCAGATGCGATTTGTTGTGAAGCCTTCCCGCGGTGTCGATAATCGCGACGTCCGCGTTCCTCGACTGCGCCGCCTTTATCGTGTCGTACGCTACAGACGCGGGGTCGCCCGTTTTCGGATTCTGAATAATGTCAACTCCCGCCCTTTTCGCCCAGATTTCCAGTTGTTCGTTTGCCGCCGCTCTGAACGTGTCCGCCGAACCTATTAATACCGACTTTCCCGCTTTCTTGAAATTGTGAGCGAGTTTGCCGATTGATGTCGTTTTGCCGACGCCGTTAACGCCTACTACCATTATTACAAACGGTTTCTTGTGATGCTCGAAATCGTATGACTTGAACGCCGAGGTCGAAACGGCGAAAATTT
Organism: Bacteroidota bacterium; assembly: GCA_021286895.1. GTDB lineage: Bacteria > Bacteroidota > Ignavibacteria > Tepidaquicellales > Tepidaquicellaceae > CAIKZJ01. The sequence goes on from JAJTBN010000232.1 coordinate 2,671, forward strand.
TCATTACTTCGTCGCGTATCAGTTTGTTCAGTTCGTCGTCCGTCTCGTACTTGTCGGTCTTCGCCCTTTCCTTTATGTTGCTTATAAGTGTTTCAACCGTGTCATAACCTATATCCGACGAAAGAAATATTTCCTCGAGTTCGTTCAGAAATTCGTCGTCTATTGTCTTCTTCGCGTTTACAAGCCTGTTTATCCTGCCGAACAAATCGTCCTTTGTCTTTGTAAGCCCGTTCCTGAGTTTCGTGAATCCTATCTTGTCTAAAAAAGACATCCTTCCTCCGTAATATTAAAAAAGTTTTGTTAAGTTCTTCGCTATTATCATTCGCTGCACTTCCGAAGTGCCTTCGCCGATAGTCATTAGTTTTACGTCGCGGTAAAGTTTCTCGACGGGGAAATCCTTCGTGAACCCGTATCCGCCGTGTATCTGAACTGCCTCGTTCGTCGCTTTCACCGCGGCTTCGCTCGCCGTCAGTTTTGCCATGGATGATATGAGGTTTATGTTCTCGCCGTTGTCCTTCATCGTCGCGGCTTTGTATATCATCAGTCTCGACGCGTCGGTCTCTGTCGCGAGTTCCGCTAACTTGAACTGCGTTGCCTGAAATTCGCTCAGCGGTTTCCCGAATTGCTTTCTATGCTTCGCGTACTTTATAGAACTGTCAAGCGCGCCCTGCGCTATGCCGAGCGAAAGCGCCGCTATCGCGATTCTGCCGCCGTCGAGTATTTTTAACACCTGCCTGAATCCTTCGTTTTCATTGCCTATCAGATTTTCCGCTGGAATCTCCACGTTTTCGAAAATCAATTCCGCCGTGTCCGACGCCCGCATTCCTAATTTGTTTTCCTTCTTGCCTATCCTGAAACCCGGCATACCGCGTTCGAGTATGAACGCCGAAATCCCGTTCTTAGGATTCGATTTGTCCGTCACAGCCGTGACCACATAAACTCCCGCGACAGTTCCCTGCGTTATGAACATCTTGCTTCCGTTCAGAATGTACTTGCCGCCTTTCTTCTCCGCGTATGATGCCATCGAAACCGCGTCGCTTCCCGAAACGTTCTCGGTCAAACCCCACGCTCCTAATTTTCTGCCTGCCGTGAGGTCGGGCAGATATTTTTTCTTCTGCTCTTCGTTCGCGAATTGATAGATGTGATTCGTGCAAAGACCGTTGTGAGAAGCGATTATAAGTCCTACCGACGGGTCTATCTTCGAAATCTCCTCGATTATAATCGCGTATTCAACCGTGCTGAACCCTGCTCCGCCGTATTCCTCCGGAAAAATAATTCCGAGAAAACCCATTTCGCCGAGTTTATCGGCGATGTCCTTCGGAAATTCCTGCGATTCATCGTATTGCATCACAAAAGGAGCAATTTCCTTGCGGGCGAAATCTGCCGCCAGTTTCTTTATCTCTTTCTGGTGTTCAGACAATTGAAAATCCATAGGCAAAAATTTTTTTATTTATTAGTTCCTAAGTTAAAAGATTTTAATCATTTAAACAATTGAAAGTGAATAAAATTCAGCCCCGGCAAAATGTAAAATGCAAACTTCTGAAAGTGAATAAAATTCAGCCCCGGCAAAATGTAAAATGCAAACTTCAAAATTCAAAATAAATAAACCGTCTCCGAGAGTCTCCCCCGATGTACATCGGGGGGACTCTCGGTCTCGAGTCAGGAGATATTCAATTAAACTGCTCTTCATTGAAAATTTATTATTGAAAATTTAAAATTGCTCTCCAGT
>JAJTBN010000233.1 GCA_021286895.1 Bacteroidota bacterium
TACAAAACTCGCGAAAAAGGAAAAGGATTACTGCAGATACCAGTTGCGGCTGCGTGCCAAAGATAACAGCCCCATCTGGGCAGATGTATTCTCAAGACTTCTTTATGACGCCGAAGGAAAGATTGTAGGCCTGTATGGAATCATTTCGGATATTACCGAAAGAAAGAAAGCAGAAGATGAACTTATAAAACTTAAAGATACTGCGGAAGAAGCCGCAAGGGTTAAGTCCGAATTTCTCGCCGTTATGAGCCATGAAATCAGGACTCCCATGAACGGCGTTCTTGGTATGACTGGACTTCTGCTGGAAACCAACCTGACTCCCGAACAGCGCGAATACGTTGAAACTATAAGGGTCAGCGGAGATACCCTGCTGACACTGATTAACGATATCCTCGACTTCTCGAAAATTGAATCGGGCAAGATGGACCTCGAAGAGGCTCCGTTTGAAGTTAAAGAATGCATCGAAGACGCGTTCGAACTCCTCGCATCCGAAGCGGTTAAAAAACGTCTCGACCTTTTGCACCTCATCGAACAGGATGTGCCGGATTTTATTATAGGCGATGTCACAAGATTAAGACAGATTCTTGTGAATCTCATTAACAACGCGGTAAAATTTACCGACTACGGCGAAGTGCTCGTAAATGTTAAGAAACTTAGCCAGGACGATGATATCGTTGAACTTCAGTTCATGGTAAAGGATTCGGGTATAGGAATACCTCAGGAAAAACTGAACCATATTTTCCATAGTTTTACTCAGGTCGATTCATCGACAACACGCAAATACGGCGGCACTGGGCTTGGTCTCGCTATCTGTAAAAGACTCGTGGAACTCATGGGCGGAAAAATCTGGGTCAAGAGCAAGGAAAAACAGGGCTCGACTTTTTATTTCACCATTAAAGCAAAAGTTTCAAAAGTTATTCCGCCGAAAGTGTTCCTTAAATCATCAACGACCGCTCTTAAGAATAAAAGAGTCCTTATAGTTGATGACAATGAAACAAACCTCCATATACTTACTATCCAGTGCAAGAACTGGGGCATGATTCCGAGAACAACAAGAAACTCGAAGGAAGCCGTCAAATGGATTATTAATGACGACCCCTTCGACATCGCTATTCTTGATATGCTTATGCCTGATATCGACGGTATGGAACTTACCAAGGAAATCAGAAAATACAGGGATAAGAATTCGCTTCCTGTCGTTATACTCAGTTCAGGCGGCTCGCAAAATATAAACAAGTCTGAAATAGATGAATATCTTGACGCGATTGTCTCAAAGCCTATAAAGCAGGCGCAGTTGTACAAAATGCTGTTGAATATTCTGTCTCCCTCTGTTGAACAGCCCGAACAAAAAAAGGAAAATACAAGGTTTGCGTCTAAACCTGAATCTGTCCCGTCGAAAAAGCATTTATCCGAGGAAATCCCTCTTAAGATTCTTGTCGCCGAGGATAATATCATTAATCAGAAACTCATCGTCAAAATACTTTCACAACTGGGTTACCAGTCCGACGTTGTCAGCAACGGAATTGAAGCCATAGACGAACTCAAAAGAGTCAGGTATGACCTTGTATTCATGGACGTGCAGATGCCCGAAATGGACGGACTCGACGCGACAAAGTATATAGTTCAAAACTGGAATTCAGAGGAAAGACCTTTCATAATCGCGATGACCGCGAACGTTATGCAGGGCGATAAGGAAAAATGCCTGAACGCGGGTATGGACGATTATCTCAGTAAACCCGTTATTATCGACGATGTTCAGACCATAATAAAAAAATGGTCCGAAAACCTTAAAGCGAAGAAAACCGAATCCAGAAATATTAAATCAAGCCTGATGCTTGATTCCGAGATTATATTCGGTCTTAAACAGTTAAATGAAAACAGTAACTTCAAGGAAGTTATCAGCCTGTATATGGAACTTGCTCCGGAACTGATTTCGGAAATAAAAAAATCGTTCAGGAACAACAATCTTCAGTCGATAAAAAAAGCGTCCTCAAACCTCAGACGCATCAGCCACAACCTCGGCGCGAACAGGCTTGCCGAAGTTTGCATCATGGTCGAATCGCTGAACGGAAACAATACGAAAGAGGAACTCGAAAGCCTTATTGAACGGCTCGATAACATATATAAACTCACTCAGGAAGAACTCAAAAAGATTTAACTAATCCTCATAATTAATCGGAAGAAGGTTCGGACTCGTCCGGCCTTTTTTCGTTTAGGCCGGTTTTAAGTGTACCTGTTTATTGTGTATTTTTTTCTTTTTCTTTGGAATAAATTGCGTCATGAGATTTAAAATAATTCTTGAATACAAAGGCACGGCTTATGCCGGCTGGCAGCAGCAGAAAGACTCAAAAACAGTTCAGGGCACTCTGATAAGGTGCGTTAACGAAATCCTCAAAAGTACGAAGGGGAGTGGCAAGTTCGTCGAACTTCAGGGCTCCGGTAGAACCGACAGGGGAGTGCATGCGCTCGAACAGGTCGCCCATCTTGAATGCGTGACTATGCTCGCGCCTGAAATCCTGAAATTGAAACTCAACGATATCCTGCCTTCCGATATAAATATACTCGAAATAGAAAAAGCGAAAAATAATTTTCACGCTCGTCACTCAGCCGCCGCGAGACAGTACCTTTATGTAATATCGAAAAGAAGAACGGCGTTCGATAAGAATTACGTCTGGTGGGTAAAGGATAAACTGAATACCGAACAGATGAAGAAGGCCGCTTCCCTTATGAAAGGAATGCATGACTTTGTATCGTTTACCGAAAAGAACAGCGGCGAGAAATCTACGCTTGTCGACGTTCATAAAATTGAAATCACCGAAACCCCCGACAGAATATACTTCCGCATAAAAGCCTCGCATTTCCTGTGGAAGATGGTCAGAAGAATTACCGGAGTCCTTGTCGAAACAGGACGCGGCAAACTCACAGTTGACGATGTGAAAGGCTTCCTCTCCTCATATTCCGATGAACCCGCGTTCTTTACCGCGCCGCCTTCCGGATTGTTCCTCGAAAAAGTATATTATTAAAAATAAAAAACAGTTAAATTAAAAGATATTCGGTGCTTGCATGAGTTGATGCAATTTTTTCATGCAATAAAACAGTTACGCTCCGTCTTTGGAAAAGTATTTTAATCCGGGGTGTTGTATATTGGTTTTTGGTAAATACTTAACAGCAAACAAATACATTATGATATCAAAGTTCGGTAGATTTTCCGACGCTTTCAAGCCTGCAGGCAAAATCGCTCTTTGGAACGAATGCGACGAGCTTTACGGCGCTAAAAAATATCTTGAAGCGTACTCTAAATTTTTCGATTACCTGCGGGACGACGACGTCGATACTGTCTTCTATTCCCTCGACAAAGATATTCTGAAGTTTCAGGTGATTCAGGGCTCGAAAGAAATTCGCGGATTCAGCGACGGCAATAAAGTGTCCGCTATCGCGATTATCGCGGATTATGATAAACTGAGCGTCGCGGTGATGCGCAGACTCATGGAACTGAATTATACACTGTATTACTCACGCTTCGCGATTAAAGATAACAGGATTGTACTCAAGTTCGATTCAAGCGTCCTCGACTGCTCTCCTACAAAACTCTACTACGCCCTGAAGGAAGTCTGCCTCAAAGCCGACAAACAGGACGATACGCTTCTCGACGATTTTACGATTCTCAAACCCGCCGAAATGAAAATAGAACCGCTTCCTGACGCGGAAGTAACGGCGCGCGTCAAATACCTGAGGAAGTGGATTCAGGAGGCTCTCGATAAGGTTAAAGCGGTTAACAAAGAACAGTTTTCGGGCGGAATATCTTATCTCTATCTTAACCTCATATACAGAATCGATTATCTCCTTCAGCCTCACGGCAGCATTATGAACGATATCGAAAAAATAAACTGGAATTATTTCAACCGCGAGGACATGCAGTTGCTTCAGCAGTTAGATTTCATTGAAGAGCAACTGGGAAAAATTCTCGCCAGAAGCGATGAATCGGTTAAGAAAAATTTCTACAGTATAAAATCGACTTTCGGCCTCGCTCCGCCTTCGGTCCCCGAATCCGCTGTCGATGTCATCAACAAGAACTCGGGCAATATTAAATGGTATATGGATAACAAGCACGAGGATTTCGCTCTCGCTATCCTCGAATATATCGCGGGCTACTGCCATTTCAGTTACGGCCTCAATAAGTCGCTGAGATTTCTATTCGGAATGGTCATCGAAATCGTCAACCAGGATTATCTCGACGAAATCGGGTACGAAAAGAAGTACGTGAAAGAC
>JAJTBN010000234.1 GCA_021286895.1 Bacteroidota bacterium
AAAGACATACGCAGTTCAGACAGCCGGACGGCAGTCTATACCACGAAGAGTTGTTCTCGACTATCGGCTTCGACAGCATTCTCTCGAATGCATATCACATCAACCCGCCGGCAAAAATCGCCGATATAGACAAGGTGATTATCGACGCGGCGCCCGTCGAATGGAATTCAGGACTCCGCCCCTATCATTTCAAGACTAAAGATATGAAAACGGATTCCGATTTCGTCTCGGGCAGAAAACCGCTGCTCTTCAACAACGACGTGATTATGAGCGTGTGCAGACCCGATAAAATGACTGACTATTTCTACAAGAACGCTTCCGCCGACGAAGTCATTTTCGTTCATGAAGGCGAAGGCACACTCGAATCAAATTTCGGATTTATAAAATTTAAAAAAGGCGATTATATTGTAATCCCGAGAAGCATTACGTACAGGCTGAATCACGTTCAGCCCCTGCGTCTTCTGATTTTCGAATCTTTCGGACCCGTTAAGACACCGAAAAGATACAGGAACGAATTCGGACAACTGCTCGAGCATTCACCTTACTGCGAGCGCGATATACGCGTGCCTGAGGAGCTTTTCAATTCATCCGATAAGGGCGATTTCGTCGTGAAGGTGAAGAAGGAAAACAAGATTCATTCGATTCATTACGATTACCATCCGTTCGATATAGTCGGTTACGACGGCTTTTACTTTCCGTGGATTTTCAACATCGACGATTTCATGCCGATAACAGGAAAGATACACATGCCGCCGCCTATACACCAGACATTCGAGGCGCCGGGTTTCGTGATTTGCTCTTTCGTCTCGCGTCTGCTCGATTACCACGAACTCGCGATACCCGTGCCTTACAGCCACAGCAACGTGGACAGCGATGAAATGCTGTATTACGCAGACGGGAATTTCTTCAGCAGAAGAGGAATCGATTACGCGTCAATCAGCCTGCATCCGGGCGGACTCACGCACGGCCCGCATCCCGGCACGACAGAAGCCGCGCTCGGCAAACTCGAAACCGCGGAAACGGCAGTGATGATGGATACTTTCAGACCGCTTAAACTCACGAACTTCGCGAGAGAATTAAACGACGAAAATTATTATCTGAGTTGGAGAGATTAGTAAATAAGGATATTGTTCGCGGCTTTTCTGAACTCATCTTTGCTCATGACACTGTCGCATCCGGCGGCAAACACTTCTTCCCGAATGCCGCCCGTCAAATCCGATTTCACCGAAATGATTTTCTTGTTCGACTGCAGTCCCTCTGACCTGAACTTTTTAATAAGTTCAAGCCTCTTGTTAAAATCATCGTCAAGGTCGAGCAGTATAAAGTCCGTGTACTTATCGCTCTCGTCGTCAGTGAACGTTATCTGATGGTTAAGTTTAGTGATTGTGAGCGTAACTATGTTAAGATAATCCTTGAAATTTTTATCGCCTGATATCAGCAGAATTTTTCTTGTCATGTTTTATCCGTTGTATTGTATATAAGTATTTAGCAAATCTATTTTCTCTTCTTTTATTTTTACGTCGTGCAGAAGCAGGTCTCTCAATGAAACGATTCCGAGAAGTTTGTTGTCTTCAATCACGGGAATGTGCCTGATTTTCTGCGTCTTCATAATCTGCATACAGTACTCGGGGCTGTCCGAGCCTTCTATCACTACTACGTCCTTCGTCATAACCTCGTCGACGGTCACGTTTTTCAGGTCAAGTTCCTTCACTATGCATCTTCTCAGCAAATCCCTTTCGGAAAAAATGCCGAGCAGGCCGTGCGCCTTATCGAGCACAGGCACCGCGCCGACGTTATGCAGGTCCATGAACTTAGTTACCTCGAACACGCTCATTCCTGACACCACATACAAGAGTCTTTTTTCTCCTATGAATTCCTTTAATGTCTTCATTCCGTTTCTCCTTTCCTTTTTTTAAAATAATAAATCAGCATTACTTTTGCAAGATTGGAAACGGATTCAAAAGGACTTAATCGGATTTATTAATGCGATTATTGAATTCCAATAATAATCTCACTATCAGAGTTATGCTAAATACTAACCTCACTCTTTAGCGGGGTCAAAGAAACCAAAGAAATGGGCTTTAGCCCGCGAATTATAACTCATCCGAAGACTGATATCCTTTTGTTTAGCCTCTCTCTTACCCCACCTAAAAGGTGGGGTTACAAAAGAGATAAGTATTATTTTCAGAAGTCAAAATAAAACAGAAGAGTTTCCCCTCCTTTAAGTTTATTTTTTCTTGAACTTGCTCATGTCCATTTCCTTGAAACTGATGTCTTTCGGCACTTCGAACATGCTGTCGTCCGTTTTCGCATTAAGTTCGAGTTTAGTAGCCGTCATGCCGGAGCCTTTTCCTTCAAACTTCAGCATCACGTAGTCTTTGTAGAAATAATATTTATTCCCGTCCTTATCCTTGTATATATTGCAAGTATATCCTATGACATCGCCCGTCCCTTCCTTTTCAAAATCCTTCAGATGCTCTTTCGCATCAAACATTCTGCTGCTCATGTCATTTTCATCTCCTTCGGTTACTTTCATCTTCATTCCCATTTTTTCCCTGCCGATATCAGAGACCGAGTAGATGTAACCGTCGCCCGGGAAATATGCCGTGGACTTAATCTTCATTCCCGCGGCTTCATTTTCCGCTTCACTTCTCGCCTTAGGTCCCTTCGTATAAAGTTCAAGAGTCATTTTATTTCCGCTGTTCATTTCGTAAACAACGTGGAGACTCGAATTTTCGCCGATTTCCGGGTTTGATTTTGTATCGCCTGTCTGTTCTTTTTTATCTCCGTCCTTGCCGGTAGTTTTGTCCGCGGTCTCCTTTTTTCCGCACGACATAATCGCTGCCGACATCAGAATCGCGATTAAGAGAATAGTGATGTTTTTCATAATTGTTGTTTTGTTTCGTAAAGCGATAATATAATAAAATCGGTTTATTAAAAAAACATTAGCAGGAACCGGATTCTGCAATAAAAAAATCCCTCGCGCGAAACGCGAAGGATTTTACACTTTTTTCCTATTGTAATTACTTTTTTATCTTGTTCTTTTTGTCAACGAATACTTTTACCGGTTTGAATTTCTTCAGTTCAGCCTCGTCGTACAGCCCGTAACTTATGATGATGACCTGGTCTCCGACCGCGCCGAGCCTTGCCGCCGCGCCGTTGAGGCACACGACTCCGCTGTTGCGTTTTCCGGGAATAAGGTATGTTTCAAACCTCGAACCGTTGTTTACATTGACAATCTGCACCCGTTCGTATGGAATCATGCCCGCGGCATCCATCAACGCCGTATCGAGCGTAAGGCTGCCTTCATAGTATAATTCCGCCTGAGTTATATGCGCTCTGTGTATCTTCGATTTGCACATTATTCTCTGCATCGCGAATAAATCCTTTAATTTTTCTTTGTAAATAAAATGTTGTCTATCAGTCTTGTCTTGCCGAAAAATCCTGCCAGTGAAATCAGCACATCGCCTTCGTACGCTTTTAAATCTTCAATCTTGTTCATAAGGTAATTATCGGTAATCGCAATATACTGTAACGAACATTCGGGCGATTTCGTTTCAATAAGTCTCTTCATTGCCTGCTTAACGCTTTTCGTGTCGGTATAATCGCCATCCAATATAATGTTTTTACCGTGGTTTAGGGCTTCGTTCAATACTGCCGCACTGTCTCTTTGTTTATCGTCGAGATAAGTATTTCTCGAACTCTTTGCAAGACCGTTGTTATCCCTAAGAGTCGGGCAGACTCTTATTTCGACGTCGAGGTTGAGGTCTTCGACCATTTTCTTCAGAAGAACAACCTGCTGCGCGTCTTTCTGTCCGAAATAAGCGCGGTGCGGTTTTGTCGCGTTGAAGAGTTTCAGAACAATTGTCGCCACACCTGTAAAATGTCCGGGTCTGTACTTGCCTTCATACCTGTCAGAAATATCGTTAACGTTAACGTAGGTTTTGTAATCATCGGGATAAACGTCCTTCGCGTCGGGATAGAAAAGATAATCGACGCCTGCCTTTTCGCATATAAAATAATCGCGCGTAAAATCGCGCGGATATTTTTCAAAATCTTCTCCCGGAAGGAACTGCGCCGGGTTAACGAAGATGCTTGAGATGACCGTGCCGCATTCGTCTTTAGCCGCGAGCAAGAGTTCGACGTGACCTTCATGGAGGAATCCCATAGTCGGTACGAAGCCAATCCTCTCCCCGGTCCTGCGCAGGAATTCCGAGATTTCCTGCATTGCTTTTATTTCCTTAATAACTTTCAATTCGAGAAAT
>JAJTBN010000016.1 GCA_021286895.1 Bacteroidota bacterium
CCCGATTCTTGAACTGACAGATAAACTCCCCGAAGAGATTTTTTATCTTCTTCTGACGGGCGAACTTCCGAATCAGGAAGCCCTGGATGACCTCCAGTGGGAATTGACAAGAAGAAGCGACGTTCCCTTCTATGTATGGAACACAATAAACGCGCTTCCGATGGAAACGCATCCGATGGTCATGCTGAATTCGGCCGTGCTGGTTATGGAAAACGAATCCTTCTTCAGGAGACGTTACGACGAAGGTATGCCGAAAGAAATGCTGTGGGAACCGATGCTGTGGGATTCGCTTAACCTAATCGCTCGCATTCCGATAATCGCCGCGTATATTTACAGAAGAAAATTCAACAAGGGACCGAGGATAAATCCGGATTTCAGGCTTGACTGGGCGGCAAACTACGCAAGGCTGCTCGGCGTCGAAGACCCAGACGGCTCTTTCGCCGACCTTATGAGGCTATACATGGTGCTTCACTCAGACCAAGCGCGATGACCACGCAGACAATCAACTCCGCGCTTTCGGATGTCTATTTCTCCGTAAGCGGCGGACTTAACGGACTCGCCGGACCTCTGCACGGACTCGCGAATCAGGAATGTCTCAGGTTTATAATTAAACTCAGAGACGATATAGGACATACTCCGACTGACAACGAAGTGAGGGATTACTGCCTTAACCTGCTTAACAACAAGAGAGTCATAGCGGGATACGGACACGCGGTGCTGAGAGTCACCGACCCGAGGTTCACGGCTTTTGTTCAGTTCGGAGACAAGTATTTGCCTGACGATGAAACATTCGGAATAGTGAAGCAGTTGTTCAACATCGTTCCGAAACTGCTGATGGAAGGCGGCAAGGCGAAAGACCCGTGGCCTAACGTGGACGCGGCAAGCGGCTCCCTGCTTTTTCATTACGGATTGACGGAATACGATTATTACACCGTGCTTTTCTCCGTATCGAGAGTGCTCGGACTGACAGCGCAATTGATACTCAACCGCGCTCTTAACAGACCGATTATAAGACCGAAGTCAGTAACCACTGAATGGCTTAAAAAGAATCTGGCTGGAAAGAAGAAAACGACAGAAGAGAAGAAGTAATAAAATAATTTTAATCGAAAACAAAAACACCCCGTTAAGGGGTGTTTTTGTTTTTGTCAAACGGTTTGTTTTGATATCAAATATCAAAAATATAAAATTAAAAATACATATTAAAAATCAAAAATCCCGGAGCGGTTAATTGCTGCATTACGGCAGCGCGTCAGGTGAATATTGCGATTAAATTATAACAGTTTCTGTCACAACAAATATAAACGAATAAGTAATTGTATAAGCATGAGCCCGCCCCCGCCAGCGGGGGACACTTCTTCCAATTTTAAATGTAAAATTTTAAATTAAAGAACAGGTATCCAGATTCCAGATTCGAGATTCGAGATTCTCTTATCTTGATTCTTGATTCTTGAACCTAGATTCTAGATTCTAAATTCTAGATTCTAGATTCTAAATTCTAGATTCTAGATTCTAGATTCTCTTATTTCACCACCACCATTTTGCCTGTAGCGGTATAACTGCCGGACTGCAGGCGGTACACGTACGTGCCGCTCGCGAACTTCGAGGCGCGCCACTGCACGCGGTAGTGTCCCGCGTTAAGGTTCTGGTCGACAATCTTATCAATAAGTTTGCCCGAAATATCATACACTTCAAGCCTCGTCATGCCGTATTGCGGCAGGTCGAATTCGATGTTTGTTTCCGGATTAAACGGATTCGGAAAATTCTGCGACAGATTGTACTTTTCCGGAATCTGTCCGTACGGGTCAATTCCGAGTATGCTGTTAAGGTCGAACGTCCAGCAGCCGCGTCCGTGCGTGGCAGCAAGAACAATTCCGGCATTTTGCTTGTACTTCATATCATAAATTTCGCAAACGGGCAAACCGCTGTTAAAGTCAATCCAGTTAACGCCTTCATTCGTTGTCTGGAACACTCCTAAATCCGTTCCTACAAAAAGCATGCGCGGAGGAACTGTTCTCAGCACCGCCGAATTTATGGCTATATTAGGCAGGTTCGCTGAAATATTATTCCAGTTGACACCGCCGTTCGTTGTCTTCGCGACTCTCAAAGTTCCCGAACCGCCGAAAGTCGCGTAGCAAATGTCATCGTCAGCGTAATCTACGACGAAATCGCTTACGTACTGATAGCCCGTGCTGACAGACCAGTTCGCTCCGTTATTCGTGGTAACGAGTATTCTGCCGTTCGAAGTGCCTATGTAAATTTTACCTGTATTCGTCGAACTGATTCCAATCGCCGAAACGCTCCCCCCGACTACGCTTGTTGTCGCTATCTGCGTCCATCCTGAGGATGTCGTCGCGGTCTGCGCGTTTGTCGTTTTCCAGATATCAGCCCTTCCGAAAACAATCGTGTTGTGGTCGCCCGGCGCCATCTCGTAAGGATTGTAGAACAATCCGCCTGACGAGCCGGAAGGAGTAATGTTTGTGAAGGACGTTCCTCTGTTGTTCGAACGCTGTATAGAACCGTTTACATACTGCCCGTAAACATAACTCGTGTTAACCGGGTCGATTATAGTATAGCCGCCGTCACCCGTGGACCTCTGAATCCAGTTCGTGCCGCCGTTAGTCGATGTTTCCTTATTGTTGTCCTGCGTTCCGCCCTGAAGATAAAGAACGTTTGTCGGGTCATAATCCGCGCTCTGAAACTGCAGAGTTGAGATTGTCCTGTTGAGATCTGTCCAGTTCTGCCCGTCGTTTGTTGATTTGTAAACTCCGCCGTCGGAACAGCAGTATAGCACGCTTCCGTTGTAAGCCAGACGGTGTATGTCCGCGTGGCAGAAATTTCCGGAACTTGTGGAAGCCCACTGCGAACGCTGAACAAGACTGCTTCCGCCTGTTGTCGAGACATATACGTCGAGTCCTCCGACAACGACAAAATTCGGGTCTGTAGGTTTAACCGTAACGGAATTATCGTACCATCCCTGAGAACTCAGATAATTTGGCGTTGTCGCTTTCGATGTCCAGTTCGCACCGGCATTTGTAGACTGGTAAAGGCCGACAAGAGCGCCGCTCGAATTTGATATGCTGGCATAAATATAATCCGTGTTGCTCTCGGCTACGGCAAGCTGAATTCTTCCCATAGAAGTCGGAAGCCCTCCTGACAGCGTTGTCCATGTGGAACCGCCGTCTGTGGATTTTCTTATCGCGCCTGAATTCGTACCCCCGACGGTCGAATAAATAACCGATGTATTATTCTTGTCTATAATAATACAGTTAACGTTCGTACCCGCGTTTGTATTCGTCCAGTTGGCGCCCGCGTTTGTAGATTTGAACAATCCGTTATTGCCCGCCATGTAAACTATATCCGAGTTGCTCGGGTCGATAGCCATGTAAGAGCATTTATTCCCGACCTGCGCGACGGTCGCGACCTGAGTCCATGAAGCGCCGCCGTTTGTAGTTTTGAAAATTCCGTTTCCGTACTGGCTGTCTCCGGAATAGTTTAATTCTCCCGTTCCAAGATAAAGCACATTCGGATTATTTTTATCTATAACAATATCGCCGCAGGCGAGTGTCGAAAGATTATCCGTAACGGATATCCAGTTGATTCCGCCGTCCGTCGTTTTCCAGACGCCGCCCTGAGCCGCCGCGATATATATAATGTTAGGATTTGTCGGATGAAACGCTATCGAGTTTGTTCTTCCCGAGATGTAGTTGTTGTTCGTGAACTGGTAGAACATACCCGTAGGATTTATCGATATCCAGATGTTGTTGTGAGTATGATTATTAGTTATATCCCTGTCCTTAACCATAGACGATTTCTGGATTATCGCATTGGGATATACAATGGGCGAAAGCACCTGTTCGGGGCCGCCCGCGCGTCTTGTCAGAATAAACTCTTCGCGCGCAAGAATTTCCTCGCTCGATTCGTTCTCGAGGAGATATTCTTCCTCTTCCTGTGCAATCGTAATATTGCCTGTAATAAGCAGGAGAGGCAGAAGGAAATAAAGAAGTATGTTTCTTGTTTTCATAAAAAAAATAATATCAATTAAAGATAATCATATAACTCAATAACTTCCACACAAAACAAATGAATCAAACGGTCAGAATTTCATTAATCCCGCCAAAACCGTCATTTTGGTTTTATGTATTCCTTCACATTTCTGCCCAGTTTTTTAAGCGCCTCGGTATTGCCTGACAGGATTTTATATGCAGCCTGATTTATCGCGTCGACACCCGCTGTTTTCCATTTTTCAATGTCTTTTTCGAAATCTGCGGAAAACAATTCTCTTGAAAGATCCCTGATTGCGCAGTAATTCGCCACGGAATGGCTGTTGCTGCTTTCATAGTTGGCGTTGTTTATAAAAAACTTAAGCAGGTCGTAAATACTTTTATTGGCGAGACTCAGTTCCGTAAGTTTGGCGCGGTACTCAAGGTCGGCGCCCGAAAGCACCGGAAAAAGTTTGTAATCCTTGTAATGCCTTCCTTCATGAGCAAGATAAGAAACAAGAAAATTTTCGCTCTGAAGGTCATAGGCGGATTTCACGCAATAAAGCCCGGTAGAATCGGCCCAGCCGCCGGGATATGAAATTCCGAACGTCGCGTATTCCTCCCAGCCGAGAGTCACGAAGCCGTCCATGAACACTACCTTAACGGATACCGTGTCGTCGTGTATGCAGAAATTATATAACGTATCGTACTGAGTCCGCCATACAAGAAGGTCAAGGAATTTTCCTGTTCTCCCGAATCCTGTCGATAAAAGGTTTTTTGATTTTATATACCTCAGAAGGCATGCGCTCAGAGAATCTTCGTTCATAATCCGCTCCGCGGCGGTATTCAGCCGAAGCGACAGAAATTCGGCGAGACTTTTCCCGAACGCGCTGTCGGCGGGTGTTTCAGGGTGCAGAAACGATGCGCGCCAGTAACTGACGAAAAGCGCAAGAAGACTGTCAATCTGGGATTTGTGCGAATCAGCGTAACCGCTTAAATCGTCATCGCGCAAAAACCTGTTCTCAAAATTCCTTTTA
The DNA here is from genome assembly GCA_021286895.1 of Bacteroidota bacterium. Taxonomy (GTDB): domain Bacteria; phylum Bacteroidota; class Ignavibacteria; order Tepidaquicellales; family Tepidaquicellaceae; genus CAIKZJ01. The sequence continues at coordinate 5,018 of JAJTBN010000016.1, forward strand.
ATTCCCCTGTCCCTCTCGCCGAGAAGGTTAGTATCGGGAACTTCGAGAAGTTGCAGCGCCTTTTTTATTTCCCCGTCCAGTGCGAAAGCGAATATTTTCTGCCTGTCAAGTTTAACGCTGTCCTGAGACGGCGCGGGGTAAGCGGCAAATGAAAATATTTTCGCGGGATGCACCACTGCAAAAAACGCAAGCACACAAATAGCAGAAATAATTTTTTTCACGTATAATTATTTTGATAGTTTTATATCAACGAGTTTAAGTGTGTCTTTCAGGTCTGCCGGGTTTTTAATGTCAATCCTGATTCCCCTGCCTTCCGCGTACGGGCACGCGGCTTTCAGTTCCTCCTTTATCTTCCTGCCGATACCGCTTTCAATAATATCCACGAACGCTTTTTCTCCGAACACGAACGCGGCTTTAAAGAATCCGCCGCGCGGCAGAAGATACACGATTGTCCTTTTTTTATCCTTCAGTTTATAACTCCATCCATACTTTTCCCCGGGGAAGTTCCATTCTTTAACGGCAGCGGGATACTTCGATAAAACATAATTCTCGAGTTCGACCCATAACCGGAATGTCCTGCCGAGCGCGGCTTTCAGCGATGCCTCATCCGGTTTCGTTTTTTTGTCGGTAAAGATGCTTATGTCCATAATTTAATTCTTATATAAAAAATATATCGGGAACCGTGACCCGGAAGTCTAATCCGGTAATGGCGTTCCTTCATGGCTGTGAATCCGCCATGACGTGCCGGATTTTTTCCAGACTGATTTTCTCAATGTGACGTTTCCGTTAATATTAATTCTGTACAGCGCCGTAACGGAGCCGCCCGGTTTCTCTATGATTTCAAAGTCCGTTATCTCGTATTCAAAATGCCCTGATTCGGCGGACAGTATAAGCGATTTGATAGTCTCCTCTTTATCGTAGATTTTCCCCGAACTGCCCTTTTCGATGAAATCGTCAGCGATAACCATACGGAGAAAATCCACATCCTTTCTTTTTTCAACGTCGAGAAGTTCCGTTTCGAGTTTCAATATTTCCTTTTCAGGATTCATTTACCTGTTTTTGTAAAATAATCCCAGGCGAGTTTTGAAATTTTCGCTATGACGGAGTCGTTATAGTCTTCGCTGTTTTCTGACATCGACACAAACGCCGCTATGATTAAATGCGTGCCGTCCGGCAGCGTAACTATACCCGCGTCGTTGCACGCGGCGGTAACTCCTTTGTCATCCGCGCCGGAGGAGCCTGTTTTGTGCGCGACTACAGTCCCATCCGGAAACAGACCTTTTATTCTTTTCGGTCCCGTCTGCGTTTCTATCATTACCTTTAAAAGAAAATCGTTAGATGTTTTCGACAGCGCGGTTCCCTTCATTAGAATTTCAAGCAGTTCAGCCATCGCCGACGGCCTTGCCCAATTAAGAAACTGAAGCGTGTAATCGGCGTGCATTTCCCTTTCATTGTTCTGTATGTTTATATCCGTGACGCCGAGATTGTGAATGTATTTGTTGACCTCGGAGGGTCCGCCGGCGAGTTTAAAAAGCAAATCGCATCCGTTATTGTCGCTCGTTGAAACAGTAAAAGAAAGTATTTCGGAAAGTTTCACGTCTGCGCCGGATGGATATTTCTCCCTCATGGGGCTCCACGTGTCGGGAAGAAGGTCGTCTTTTGTAACGTGAATTACAGAGTCGAGCGATAGTTGTCTCCTGTCAACAAGGCTGAGAACCGCCATTGCAAGCGGGAATTTAAACACGCTCTGCATCGGATATTTACTCGAATTGTGAAACAGAAATCTTTCGCCGCTCTCAACATGTTTGATGCATATACCGACGCTGCACTTCGCATCCCCGATAATCTTTTCCACTGAAGCGTTAAGCGAGTCCTGTTGCGCGGACAAAGAACTACCGATGAGCACAGCGAGCAGAATAAAAATTGTTGTTATGATTTTCATTTCATTGTTTTTGCAAAGATACACGCCGCGTATTAAAATTTCAGTTCAAACCGTCTTTTCAAAAAGTACCGCTTTGTTCGGAAACATACGCGGTTGTTTTATCAGTCTGAAACCGCAGCCTGTAATTATGTCCGTCATTTTCCTGAATTCTTCTCCCGTAACATGAAACGGCGGCTCGATTATAAGCATTCTGCCCCCGCCCGAGAGAATGCTGTACAGTTCTGTAAAGAGCCTTTCCTTGTCGGGAATTTCGTGTATCACGTAAAACGCGAAAACGAAATCCGCTCCGCCGTGATAATCAATCGAGTTTTTCCCGCACTTGTGCGGAGTGATTCTTTTTTCGAATTCCGTGTTACGGATTTTATCCCTGAGAATGTCGAGCATTTTTTCCTGCAGGTCCGCGGCGATGACGCTTCCGGCATTTCCCGCAAGTCCTGCAATCGCAGGCGTGAAGAAACCCGGACCGCAGCCGAGTTCGAATACATTCATTCCTTCTTTTACGTAAGGTTTCAGTATTTTAACGGGATTCTGGAATAACCTTCTGATTTTATTGTCGAGACCGCCCGCGAGTTCGGCCGGGCATACGCGGTTTCTGTCTTTTTTACTCATTTATCCTCCTTATTATACTACGGAAATCCGCGGTACAAGTTGTGAACCGTCAGGTTTCTCTGCGTATGAACATTCCGCTGTCGTCTCTGTGTATTTTATCAAACGAAGCCGTTATTCCGTTCATTGAAATGTAAACTCCCGCGCCGAGCGCGTTGACAGCCCCTATCGCGGTGCCGGCGTTAAAGTCGGCGTCGGAGTCTTTAAAGCGTTCGGGCTTGAACGCGCCCGTAAGCACGATGGTTTTATTTTTTACGGATGAAAGAAACTCCGCTGTTTCAATCATAGTATCGGTGCCGTGAGTTACTACAATCTTACTGTGAGGCGTGCCTTCGCAAAGTTCCAGAAGTTTCCGCCTGTCTTCATCTATAATTTCAGTACTGTCTTTTTTCAGGAAATGAATTATTTCATAGTCGAAAGACGGATTGATTTTTTCCAGTACGCGTTTAACCGCAGGCTCGCCGATTTCAAAAGCGTATCCGTTTTTGTTCTTTGGATAATCTTTGTCTATCGTCCCGCCGGTCTGTATGAATAGAATTTTCATTTTCTTTGTTTGAAGCAAATAAGACGATTTTCGATTTAATTTAAAATGTAAATTTTAAAATGTCCGCCGAGGGATATTATCACTTCAGAAAATCGCCGTCCACTATGAGCAGGCGTACGCCGTCTTTCGTTACCGAACGGTGCGAACTTAGTTCGTCAGAAACAACATACGTCATGCCCTGCTTCATTACCACAGGCTCGCCGTTTTCCATCTCGCTGATAAATTCTCCTTCGAGACAGTGAACTATGTGCCCCTTCCTGCACCAATGGTCGGCGATATAGCCCGCCGAGTATTCGACAATACGAATACGCAGGCCTGGTAACTGCACGACCTGCCAGTATGATGTGCCGGTTTCGCCGGGATGCTCTTCTTTCGGGACTGATGACCAGTCGATTGCGTTGAAGGGAATACTTTGTTCTGACATACTCTTTTTTAATTTAAAGTGTAAATTTCAAAATGTAAAAGTACAGTGTAAAATTAAAAGTTTTTTTTCTTATTTATATTTTTTTCGTACAACCAGTTATATTTTTTTCCGCCTGCCGGCGGCGCGTCAGATATATATCTGTTACCACGAGAGAGCAATTTCAAAATGTAAAATTCAAACTGTAAAATTATTTATTCTTTTACTTGTTGCCGCCGATACGCATTGGTTTTATCTTTATTCCCGCCTCACTGTCGCCGATAAGTTCATTCAGGCGTTTCAGCCGTGTCGCTTCCTGTTTCGCGGTCATGACCCATTTTACGCAGACCTTGCGGTACGAAGGCGGCATTTTTGAAAACCAATCCCATGCCTTTTTGTTTTTTCTGAATGACTTTTCATAATCGTGCGTCAGTTCAAGCGCGGGAATTTCGTACGAATAATTTTCTTTCGCTCTTTCATCGAAATACCGGTAAGCCTTAAGTCCAGCGGGGCGCATTAAGCCGAGTTTCTTCAGTCGCTTTACTTTATTAATGTTAACGAGGCTCCAGTTGCTTTTGGGGTTGCGGGGCGTGAATCTGATTGTATAACTTTCGTCATCGTATTTCCTGCGGATGCCGTCAATCCATCCGAAGCACAGGGCTTCATCGACGGATTCTGACCATATCATACTTTTTCTTCCCGTGCCGATCTTATAAAAGCCGGCAATTACTTCTTTCTTAACGGAATGATTTTTTTCGAGCCATTTTCTGAAACTGTTTCTGCCGGAAAAGAATACAGGTTTCATAAGGATTATACTGATTTATATTTTCCAGGATTTCATTTTATCGTAGAACCTGTAATCGGTCAGGTCATAGTGAATCGGCGTCACGGATATATAGCCTTCGTCAACGGCTTTTACGTCATATTCTATCGTCTTGTCTATTTTCAGCATGCTTCCGGTCAACCAGAAGTACTTCCTGTTCGCGGGGTCGAAACGGATTTCGTACGAATCATCCCAGTTGGATTTGCCCTGCATAGTAACCACGGCGCCCTTTACATTCTTGATTGCAGGAACGTTTACGTTAAGCAGCGTCCCTTTCGGCAGTCCTTTTTTCAGAACTACTTTGGCAAGTTTCGACGCGAATTTCGCCGCGACTGAAAAGTCCGTATAAGTATAACTCGTCAGCGACATCGCTATCGACGGCAGTCCGAGTATCGTGCCTTCAGTGGCTGCGGAGACGGTGCCGGAATAAATTATGTTTATTGCCGTGTTCGCCCCCTGATTTATTCCCGATATTACGAGGTCAATTTTTCTCTCTTTGAGAAGCGTATGCACCGCTATCTTAACCGAGTCGGCAGGGGTGCCTTCGACGGCATACCCGTAAAAATCACGGAACATCATCACCTTCCGTACCCGAATCGGGTCTGCCATCGTTATCGAATGGCCGACCGCGCTCTGCTGCGTATGCGGAGCCGCTACGAAAACTTCGGCGAATTTCTTTATTTCTTTTGTGAGGGCTTTAATTCCGTCGGCGCCTATGCCGTCGTCATTGCATATCAGTATTAAGGGCTTCTTCATTCTTCGTTAATTTCCTTTAATTTTTTCCAGAGCAGGTCTTTGAGTTCCTGAAGGTTTTCGCCCGTGACGGAACTAATCTGAATTTTATCTATGCCTGCCGTTCTTACCGATTTAAGTTTCTTCTTCAGTTCTTCGCTTACAGCGTCGGTCTTTGTGAAACAGATTATCCTCGGCTTGTCGAGGAGATTCGCTTCATAGTTTTCCAGTTCGCCGAGAAGTATTTTATAATCCCCGAGAAAATTCTTTTCTTCAATGCTGAGCCGTGTCGCGTCTATCATGAAAAGCAGAATGCGTGTTCTTTCAATGTGCCGCAGGAACTGTATCCCGAGCCCTTTTCCGGACGACGCGCCTTCGATTATTCCGGGAATATCCGCGACGACGAACGAATCGTATTCGCGGTATTTCACTATTCCGAGATTCGGCTTCAGAGTCGTGAACGGATAGTCGGCTATCTTCGGTTTCGCGGAAGATATTTTTGAAATCAGCGTAGACTTTCCCGCGTTCGGGAAACCGACAAGACCTATGTCCGCGATGAGTTTGAGTTCGATGACGATTGTCAGTTCCTGCCCCTCGCCGCCTTTCTCCGCGTAGCGCGGAGTGCGGTTTGTGGCGGATTTGAAATGAGTGTTGCCTTTTCCGCCGCGGCCGCCTTTAAGTATGACTTTTTCCTCGCCGTCCTTGATAAGTTCGGTTATTACCCCGCCCGTCTCGAAATTTTTAATCACGCTTCCGCAGGGAACGAGAATCACTTCGTCGCGCCCGTTGCGGCCGTTCTTGTCGCCGCCCTGCCCGTGCACGCCCCTTCCCGCCTTGTGATGTTTCTGATACGTGAAATCCACGAGAGTCGAAAGCTGCGACGAGGCTTTGAATATAACATCGCCGCCGTTGCCGCCGTCTCCGCCGTTCGGTCCGCCCTTTGGCACGTATTTCTCGCGCCTGAAACTTATACAGCCGTTCCCGCCGGCGCCTGATTTAATAAAAATCTTTGTGTAGTCTATGAACAAGTGTCAGTTCTCCTTCTTTTCAAAATAATCGCTTAGTATATCGACAAAAAGTATTACGCTCTTATCGTAGTAATTCACCCTGTTGTCGAGAAAAACTTTTTTCAGATATCCCGTTGTCTCCCTCCAGTTCGGAAGTTTTTCGATTTCAAGAAGCGACTCCATCATAAGATGCTTTCTGCCTTTAAAAACTTTTTTCGAAATGTTTTTTATTTCCTCTTCCTTGAAGAGATATTTGAGACGAACGTTTTCATCTTCCGCCTGAACAGGAACGGCAGGAGGAGTCTCTTCGATGACTTCCCGCTTAATTTCAGGCTCCTTGATTTCCGTTTTTATTGACGGCGTTTCTTTTAAGTTGCTCTCGTTCGCATGCGTTTCGACGAAATGATGTTGAAGCGGCTTTTCATCCGCTTTAATTGTTTCTTCTGCTTTTAACGGTTCGGGAGTCTGCTCTTCAGTAGCGGTTTCCGCGGCGGGCTTCTTCCGTTCGGTAAATGTCTCCTGTTTGTGCGTGAACACTTCGTCGGATTTTAGCGGCTCGGGAATATCCGAGCCGGAATATTTTCCGCTGAGGATTTTAATTATCGTTTTGAGTTCAACCTCGTCGGTATCGGAAAAAGATTTTCCGAACTTCGCGTAAAGCCCGTTATATTCCTTGTCGTCGAGAAAAAGTTTTATGAAATAAAACGGTACGCTCATATCCAGGCTGATTTCAGTATTGTCGCCGTATTTAAGCCTGAAAACCTGTACAAAGAGGTTTTTGATTTTCAGACTCGATATATCCGTTGTAAGTTTTTCATAAATGTCCCTGTTTACACTCTCGAGCGCCGACTCGACAGTGATGCGTTTCACCGATATCTGCTCGCTGTCGGCAGCGACGCTTCTTATTAGTTCGAGATAGTAATGATAGAAAGTGAAAATCTCGACTTTCCTCAGAATCTCGGCCGAAGGCTTCGCGTCAACGTTCCCGAAGATATAATTCAGAAGAGTCCAGCGCGGCCTCAATGTGTAGTTTATAAAAAGTTTTACAGCCCTGTCCGCGGACTTTAGCAGCGATTCCTTCGAGCCGTAATTGGAACTTTCCGAAATTATAAAGTTAATCAGAAACTCGCTCAGGTCGCTGTTTATAACGGACTCATAGGAATAGTCTCTCAGTTTGTCTATTACCGAGGATGCTTCCCTGATTCTTTTTTCAGTAATTTTTTCAAACATAATGGTGCAAACATAAAAATAATTTTTCCATAAGTCATATTAAACACAAAACGCAGGCGGAAAACGCTGATATTTTATTTCTTCCCCGATATGAACGTCTCGAAATCACGAACGAGCCTGTCTTTCAGTTCAAGGACATCCGTATGTTCTACGGTCGCTCCGGCCGCGTTCTTGTGCCCGCCGCCGCCGTATTTTTTCGCGAACTCGTTTATCTTTATCTCGCCCTTTGAACGGAAAGAAATCTTGCAGCTGTCGGGCAGTTCGACTATTAGAAAGCCCGCTTTAATGTGTTTCATTGTCATAAGGAATGAGGAAAACCCCTCGACGTCCTTGACGTCAGAATGGAAATCCCTGAAATCTTTTATCGTCACCGTGCCGACGACGAGAGTTCTCTTGTAGTGAAAGGAAAGGCTGTCAATAAATCTTGCAAGAAGTTTAACCTTGTCCTGCGGAATGTTGTTGTAAATTCTGTCGTACACGAGCACAGGGTCTGTACCCCTCTTAATAAGATCGGCGCAGATAAGAAAAGTCTTTTCGGTCGTGCGCGGATAGCGGAACGAACCCGTATCCGTCATTATGCCCGCGTAAAGATTATCCGCAGTCTTTCTGTCGATGTAATCCGGACTGTCGGAACAAATGAAATCATAAAGAATTTCGGATGTTGCAGGAGCGTCAGTGTCGGTAATGTAAGCGTCGAAACCGTTTGTGTCGAGGCCGAGATGATGGTCTATGCAGACCTTCTTTGCCTTCGAGGCCCTAATCGCGTCTTCCATAGAGCGGAGACGGGCGTATTCATTCGTGTCCACGACGAAAATAAGGTCGGCTTCCGAAATAATCCTGTCGTTCTCTTCCTTATCGTCCCTGTACCTGCGGATAATACCGTCTTCATCGAGAAAAACCAGATGCTCGGGCGACTCATTGTGGTTTATTACGTACGCTTCCTTTCCTTTTTGTGTTAAATAGTAATAAAGCGCGAGTTCGCTTCCGATTGCGTCCCCGTCGGGAAGCAGATGAGTCGTCAGAACAATTTTCCTGTTTTCAACGATTAATTTATGTATATCCGCAAAATTCTTATCCATTTGTTAAAATATTATTAAATTGGTATTTTATAACAACAAAATAAACGTTAAAAAAATTATATCTTGTACGACGAAGAAGAAGATATTTTCGGCGGGGAAAAAGAAGAAATTGACCCTGAAACCGAGGCAAACAAGGTGAAATTCAGGATTAGCCTGATTATATCGTCGGTTTTTCTTTGCGTTTTATGGGCTGTAAAGATTTTCGAGACTTACACGAAGAAAGACCTTAGTTTCCTCGGTGTATATCCGAAGGAAGTTAAAGGTCTTATCGGCATTCTTACGGCTCCGCTTGTACACGCGGATTTCTCACATCTTACGTCAAACAGCATTACACTTTTCGTTGTAATGATATTTCTTTTCTACGCGTATATAAATTCGTCGTTAAAGGTATTCGCGATTATTTATTTCCTGCCGAACGTGTTTGTGTGGTTTCTCGGAAGACCTGCGTATCATATCGGAGCGAGCGGGATAATTTACGGCATACTCGCGTTTCTGTTCTTCGTCGGACTGCTGAGACGGGACCCGAGGTCAATCGGCTTATCGCTGCTGGTAACTTTCATGTACGGAGGGCTCGTATGGGGCATACTGCCTTACGATCCAGCGATATCTTTCGAAGCGCATATATCCGGCGCGGCTGTCGGAATACTCTGCGCTGTACTGTTCAGGAATTCGGACCCGAAACCGCCGAAGTATGAATGGGAAGAGGAAGAGGAAGGAGACAATTGACAGTTAACAGTTAACAGTTAACAATTAGAGCAGAGAAAATAATAGTCCGATTTATTTATACCTAAGCCCCGGAGGGGCGAAACCGAATAGAATGCCAAATTAATATACCTAAGCCCCGGAGGGGCGGCACCATGACAAATTTTAGGGTTTTATTGATTTCTCTATTGCTTTCTTCGCGAGTTTATCGGCAAGTTCGTTCCAGTAAACGCCTGTGTGGCTTTCAATCTTGACCCAATCGATTTCAATCTTCACGTCCTTCATGAAATTCTGGTAATACTGCGTAATGAAAATCTTCGCGCGCCAGATGCCCTTTGCCCAATACTTCAGCCCGTTGTAATCGTAATAGAGACGGATTTTTTTGATTTTATTCTTATGACAGAATTTTACTGTTTCTATGACAGCCTTTATTTCACCCGCAATCTGATGTGAGTTCTTTATGTTCGATGTATCTACAAGTCCTGATAACTCGGAAATAATACTGCCGTCTTTTCGTATGATTGAAGCCCAAGAAGTCAATTCATTGAAATATGAACCGTCAACGTCCGCCTCGTAGCCCTTATTCGTATAGACCGAATCCTTGACGGAAATTTTCTTTTTTGATTCCCACAAAAGCGAGATTTCATGCGCGTCTTTCTCGTCCTTTATTTCCTTCAATGTAATCTTATACGTGTCTTTAGACGGGCTGTAATATACGCAGGCATTGCCCTTACCCTCAACGGCGACTTTCACGGAATACTCGCGGAATGAGTCTTCCAGAATTGAAGCCCTGTATCCTTTCTTAAGGAGTTTCTCTATAAGTATAAGCGCCCCTTTTTCAAGTTTCTCGTTGTTGTCTGCCTGCCGTGTTTTCTGCATCGTTTAAATTTAGTCTGAAATATTTATGCGAAATCAGTAACTCGTTTCGTCGAGTTTGACTTTTCCTTTGTACACCTTGTGTATTATGTAAGTATAAGCCACGACAAAAGGCATTCCGATAATCGCTACGATGAGCATTATCATAAGCGTTTTCTGCGAAGAAGCGGCGTTATAGACTGTCAGGCTGTTTTCAGGATTCGGCACCGACGCTACAATATTCGGGAAAATCCCTATCGCGAAAAGCAGAAGCAGCAAGGCTATGCTCGATGACGAGGATAGGAAAGCCCGGAATTCCCTGCCCTTGTGGATTTCCCTCGGGATGTTCGCGATTGCAAGCATCGTCAGTATCGCTATAAGGAACAATGCCGGATATTCCTTGAAATGAGCCGCCATCGACGGATAGTAAACAAGCGTTGTCATTGTGGTAGTGACGAAGCAGATTGCGAAAAATATTATGGTGTTGTTAATCCATGAGCGGACCTTCGCCTGAAGGTCTCCTTCGGTTTTAAGAGCGAGATAAATCGAGCCGTGCATCATGAACAGCGCGACCGTTGTTATCCCGACAAGGATTGAATAAGGATTCAGAAGACTCAGGAATGAGCCCGCGAATTCCTTCGAAGAATTAAGCGGAATACCCACGATAATATTCCCGAGAGCGACTCCCATCAGCAAAGCTATTACTATGCTCGATACGCTGAATGCCGTGTCCCACGCCCTGCGCCATCTCGCGCTTTCCTGTTTGCTTCTGAACTCAATCGCGACTGCGCGGAAAATCAGCACGAACAAAAGCAGCATGAACGCCGTATAGAATCCGGAAAAGACCGTCGCGTACACATCGGGAAACGCGGCAAACAAAGCGCCGCCGCCCGTAACGAGCCAGACTTCATTTCCGTCCCAGACGGGACCGATTGAGTTGAGCGCTATCCTTCTTTCGGAATCGGTTTTCGTAAGCAGGTGAAGCGCGCCCACTCCGAGATCAAAACCGTCGAGTATCGCGTAACCCGCGAGAAGTACTCCGATTAATCCAAACCATATTATATTGAGATCCATGCGTTCTGTTTATTGTTTTTCGAAAATCGATTTCTGTTCCGAATAAACGGAATTGTCGTCTCCCGTGTATTCCGGTCCGTGCTTAATCTTCCTGTCGAGCAGGAAAAGGAAAAGGACGAACAGAAGCGCGTATATTAGCGTAAAGAGTATCAGTGAAAACAGAACTTCTCCGGACGTAACGGATTTTGAAAACGCGTCTTTTGTGCGGAGAAGATTGTAAACTATCCACGGCTGTCTCCCGACTTCGGCAGATATCCATCCCAACTGGTTCGCGGCTTGTGGAAGCAATACTGAAAAGACGAGTATCTTCAGCATAAACCCTGTTCTGAACAGCCTTTCATTTTTCAGAAGAATAAGCGAAACAAGACTGAGAGCAATAAGCAGAAATCCGATTGCTACCATCATGTGATACGACTGGAAAACTATGTTCACAGGCGGTCTGTCTTCAGGCTTGAATTCGTTAAGTCCTGTTATCGGTTTTTGCATATCGCCGTAAACGAGATAACTCAGCATGCCGGGTATTGCAACGCCGAAATTGACCTTCTGCTCGTTCTCGTTAACCCAGCCGAAAAGGTATAGCGGCGCGGGTTTCGTATCGAAGTGCCCCTCGAATGCCGCGAGTTTTGCAGGCTGTGTGACGCTTATTCCCGACGCGCTCTGATGTCCGGTAAATAACTGGAACAGCGAAGCGAATACGGCGAGAGCAAGACCGATTTTAAGAGACTTTTTTCCGAAATCGATATGCTTGTTTTTAAGAATGTAATAAGCCGATACGCTGATTACAAGAAAAGCCCCCGCGAGCCATGCGCCCGAAAGCGTATGCAGGAGTCTGTCTATGGAAGACGGATTAAATACCATCGCCCAGAAATCCGTAATCTCCGCTCTAAGGATGCCGTTGTTGTTCTGCAGATGATAACCCGCGGGCGTTTGCTGCCATGAGTTCGCCACGACAATCCATACGGCGCTCAGCATAGAGCCGAACGAAACCATGATTGTCGAGAAGAAATGCATTTTCGGCGAAACCTTTTTCCATCCGAAAACGAGTATCGCGAGAAAACCCGATTCAAGGAAGAACGCGAACACACCCTCGGCGGCAAGCGCGCTTCCGAAAACATCCCCGACGAAACGCGAATAGGTCGCCCAGTTCGTCCCGAACTCGAATTCCATGACGATTCCGGTTGCAACCCCCATGGCAAATATCAAAGAGAAAATCTTAATCCAGAACCTTGTTATATTTTCGTAGATTTTCTGCCCGGTCTTTATATACATTCCTTCCATTATCACAAGCAGTACACCCAGCCCGATGCTTAGCGGGGGATAGATGTAGTGGAATGCGATTGTGAAAGCGAATTGAATTCTTGACAGCAGTTCAGTGTCCATAATTAAATTAAAATTCAATAATCCTTATCAAAATATTAAAAAGATTTACACAAAAATATGATATAATGCTTATCCCTCACAGGGCAAATGGTTTAAAAATCAACGTTTCCGTTAAACTCTAATTTAAATTATTACTTTAAAATAAATTCTATTTTCACTAAAATACATATATTGGTTTCAAGCATAAAAACTTTTTATAATTTTAAAACAAAGTTTATGAAGCTTGTAATTTCCACAATCGTCTCGGCCATTGTACTCCTGTTGCTCGCGTTTGCGTTTTACACACTGGTTTTCTCCACTGGACACATGTCAAGCTATGTTCACATTATGCGCGGTCATAGCGACCCTAAAATATGGGCGAACATAGTCGGCTGCCTGACACAGGGATTCTTCCTGAGTTTTGTCTATAAGTATTACTACAAAGGCATCTCTCCTTTCAAGGAAGGGTTCATGTACGGACTGCTGATGGGTTTGCTGATGTCGGTGCCGTATGTGTTCTTCATGTGGGCGAATTACCTCGTGAGATACGGCGGCGTCATAATTGACGGCGTCAGCATGGGAATCAGGATTCTCATCACCTGCATTATTATCGGACTGATTTTCGGAAAGAAAGAGGTCAAACAGGCGTAAGGTTTTTCCTGAAACAGAAACTCATAACCTGACGGGAATATAATTCTATTTTCCGGGCAGCGGCAGAAGTTTATGCACTGCCATGTATGAATACGTCTGGAGCATTGAGTACACGTAGGTTTTCATCGAATCTGCAAGCGCGCTGTTTTCGCCGATGTAATTCGTCACGTCTTTGTTCCTGTATTTATAAAGCGATTCGGGACCGTTGCTTCTTATTAAAAGGAAGTAATCGTCGTTGACGCAGCCTATCTTATTGTCAGCCGCGAAGAATCCGTACGGCCTGCTTTCCCTGTTCAGGTCTATGCCGAATGTATTGTTCACGAACGGCAGGGACAGGTACCCCATCAGCGTCGGGAAAAGGTCTATCTGAAGCCCGAGTTTTGAATATGCCCCGGGTTTTATAAAAGAAGGCGAATAGAATATCATCGGCACATGGTGATATGAAAGTGATATTTCGTATGTAGGGTCGAAGTTCTGACCGTGGTCGCCGATAATTACAAACACTGTATTTTTAAACCAGTCCGACTTTTCCGCGCTTCTAAAGAAACGTGAAAACTCGTAGTCAGTGTACTGGTAAAGTTTATCGTAATCGTTTTCGGCTGTCGGAGTGAAACCCGCGTCTTTCGGCGCAGTCAATGCTTCATGCGTTGAAACAGTAAGGAACACGGAGAGAAACGGTTTGCCCGATGCGGAGAGCGTATCCATTTTCTTCAGGCCGTAATCCATAAGAACCCCGTCGTGTACTCCCCATTCCATAGTTTCGCCCTTCACGGGATAATTATCGTAACTCACTATCTCGTCGAAATCGTTGTTCGAAAAGAATCCGTTCATGTTATCGAAATTCTTGTCGCCCGTACAGAAGAACGTGTTTCTGTAACCGTAGTCATGCAGAACATTCGATACGCCCGAATGCTTCTGTCCCGCGGTGAGCGGCGAGACCATCGCCTTGTTCTTCAGCACCGAAGGAAGTCCGAAGAGAGCGGAATACAGACCGTTGTGTGTGTGCATCCCGTCTGTGTAAACGTTATCGAATGTCGCCGATACTTTCATAAGGCTGTCCATGAACGGCATTATATTCGATTCATACCCGTAACGCTTTAACTTGTAAGCGCTGAGGCTTTCCACGAGAAATATTACCACGTTTGGCTTCTTCCCGTCCGTGCTGCAAACGACATCACGCGCTATCGGCGATTCGTATTTGGGTTTTATGTCAAGATAACTCTGAACGTTTTTTATCGCCTCGTCGTCGCTGAGATAAGCGACCTTCTTATCCTTGTAACTCGAAAAGAAACTGTAAACGGGATTAAGTCCCAACTGGTTTGAAAACGAAAAATTCGAGAAGAATGAATTCGCCACGCCGAGCGGCATTATGTCCTTTCTGAATTCGCCGCGCGCTCCGAGAAAAAGCATGAATCCGGCGAGAACGGTAAAAATTATCCGCTTGTAATACGGATCTCCTGAGGATTTCGGGGCGAACAACGTCTTGCCGGCGGTTTTTTTCAGCAGGTAAACATACAGTACCGAAACGGCAATAAACAAAACGAGATAGGGATAGTATGTCGGTGTCGAGAATCTCGACTTTATCATCAGGCCTATGTCTTCCGTCCAGCTCAGTATTCCGTTCGTTAGTCTTGAATTGAAATATTCGAAATACGGAATGTCGGCCGAATGAAGCGCAATCGCCGCGATGTAGAAAACAGAAGCGAACACGACTGCCGCCGCATAGAAAAACTTTCTCGCCGGTGTGATTAAATAACCGAGAGATAAAAGCAGGAACGGAATCAACAGCGTGTATGAATTCACCGCCGCGTCGTAAAGACAGCCGCGGTTAAAAAGAGCATAAAGCATCACGGAGGAACTTATCCCCTCCGACTGGCTTTTGTTCAGAAACAGAAGCAGCAGACGGAAAAACATAAAAAGCGCCATCCCGAACAGGTAAGCGTAGAACAGGTACTTTATATGCGCGGGAAAGAACTCCCTGCCTTTCCGGTCAATATCTTTATTGGCTTTCAACTAACGGTAACAAATATTTTACAAAAATATAACATAAATCATAATATTTAAGTCAAAATTAAGTCTAACATTCTTTTTATAGAAATTGTATTTTTACGAAAAAAGAAAAATGAAGATTATCAGGCTTATCGGAGCGGTTGTGTTATGCGAAATCGCGGGAATTACAGGCTCGCTTTTTACGGTTAAGAATATCCCGACATGGTACGCAGCGCTTAACAAACCCGCTTTCAATCCGCCGAACTGGCTTTTCGCGCCCGTATGGACCGCGCTGTATATCATGATGGGCATCGCTCTCTTCCTGATATGGGAAAGCAAAAGCGATAACAAGAAAGCACAGGTTTTGTTTTATGTGCAACTCGTTCTGAATGCGGCTTGGACGTTTATTTTTTTCGGCTCTCATTCTCCGTTCTGGGGATTCGTTGAGATTATAGCGCTTTGGATAATGATTATTGTATGCATTATAGAATTCGGGAAGATATCGCGCGCCGCTTCTTACCTGCTCGTGCCGTACCTGCTCTGGGTAAGCTTCGCTTCAGTCCTGACGTTCACTGTGTGGAGATTGAACTGAAGTACTTTGTTTTTCGTACGAACGGTATTATCAAAACAATTTCAGGTCTGCGGCCTGAAAGCCGGGTAAATACCCGGCTCCATAAAAGAATATCTACTTCACAAGCAGCATTTGTTTTGTCTGCGAAAAATCGCCCGCTCTGAGAGTATAGAAATATATTCCGGACGAAAGTTTTGAAGCGTCAAAAGACACCGAGTAACTGCCCGTCTTCAGGTATTCGTTGACAGGCGCCGAAACTTCCCTGCCCCTTATGTCATAAACCTTAAGACTTACTGTTGAGGCGTTCTTCACGTCGAACCTGATGTTAGTTGACGGATTGAAAGGATTCGGATAATTTTGGTACAGTTCAAACGCGGCAGGCACCTCGTTTGAGATGTTGCTGATGCCGACATTCGGAACCGTAAGTTCGTATATATTGCCCGGTATGTTGAAAGAAAACGGAATCCCCACGGTGTTCAGATTCGCCATTACGGAAGGCGTCACTTCCTTTATCATCCATACGTCCGTAGCGAACCATGATGTATCCGGCCTTTCGACAATCGGGTATTCAAAAATAAGAACCGGAAAATATATGCCGAATGTAACAACGAACTTTTTCGCCGTGTACGTACCATTAACCGTTGTTACGGTCTGGTCGTTCAGCCTCTTCGCTTTCACCTTTGCCCGTATGGGTATCGAAAGTGTGTCGTACGATATTGTCGTGTCCTTCGATACGATTGTGTATTCGGAATTCACAGTCTGCGCGAACCTGAACATGCTGTACCAGTTCTCCATGGAACGGAAAAAATTCATTATTCCGGGAAGAGGAATCGAATCCGGAAGCATCGCTACGGAAAGATATTTCCAGCCGTTCGTCGTCTGAAAATTATAATAGTTCGTGTCGTTGTAAGGCGTATTCTGGTTTACCGCGGACAGGTTGTCCTTTATCCTGACAACGTTCGCCGTAAGCCCCTTGTACGACGCGACCACGGCAAAAGTATCCACGCGGTATCTCGCCAGATTCTGCTGCGGGTTGTTGTTCGAGTCAAGAGGAGTATTTTTGTAATACCATTTGTATCCCGTATTTGCCGGAAAATAAGTTGAAGCGTTCTGCGAATATACAGTTGAGGCAAATAATAAAATTATTAAGAATGCGATTGTGTTTTTCATACCCTGATTAATTGTATAAATATTGTGCATTCGTAAGTATAAATCAAGACAAATTCAGTCTATTAATAATCGAGAACATATCAGAAAATACCAAATATCAAATATCAAAAATTCAAATTAAAAATTAAAAATATCTTAATGCAGCAATTGCTTTAATCGTAAACCGATAATTGAACTTAATTAGTAATCAGAATTCCGTATAACGAAGCCTGTTTCCCGTAACCGAGAGTCCCCGGTTAAAACCGGGAGACTCTCGGTTACGGACGCATATTTTCCGTAGTCTGATTATTAATCAGACTTCTGGACTTTTACTTCACTTTAAAGAGTGGGATTAGTATTTTTATTCTAAATTTTCCTTGTATGTTTTTCAGCAGTATAATTATTAATTACTAATTATTAATTATTAATTATTTCAGTTATATTTATTTTAATTAAGCAGACTATGAAAACTCTTCTATCTTCAGGAGGAGTAAAGGGGAAAGATTTACTTCACTACGACTTATTAATTGCGGGAATAATATTGCTGGTCTCACTTTTTATTTCCGGCTGCGACGTTCCGGTTAAGCCGAATGAAAACGGCAACAACGGCGGCGGAGGCGGCGGCGGTTCTTCGGATTCCGGCAAGAGTTCTACCTGGATGTTCACCGATAATTCAGGAGCGTCATGGTACGTTTATACTCTCGAATATATGGAGTATATTAAAGCCATAAATTCCTTTAATTCCAATCCGTACGTTTCTATCATCGCCGCGGGAGAAAAAGGGATTATTATTCATTCCGTTGACGGCGGAGCGTCGTTCACCGTAGATTCGGTTTCCGCGGGAGGGTACGATGTCAACTGCATGTACTCGACCGGAGTCGACCTTAACGGCATCGCGGTGGGAAATCACGGCACGATTCTGCGTACGCTTGACGACGGAAACAGCTGGCGGACAGTCACTTCGCCGACGACCGAAAACCTTCTCTCTGTATTCATAGAGCCATTCTCCGGAAACGGCTACGCTACAGGCGGAAACGGCACGGTTCTGCATAGCATAGACAGGGGTTATTCCTGGAACCTTTTCTTCTCGAATCCCGGAAGTTCAGTCACATACAGAAACGTCGCGTTCGCTACATCCGTCTACGGTAATATGGTCGGTGATTCCGGCTCGGTTAACAGAGGTTTCATTCTGTTATCTCTCGACGGCGGCGCTACATGGGGCTCGGCTTCATACCCGCCTCTCATTAATATCAAAATGTACGGTATCAGTTTCATGGATTCCCTCACCGGCATCGCTGTCGGCTCGGGCGGCATGATACTTAAAACAACCGACGCGGGACAGACATGGGCGCAGAAAATCTCAGGCGTTACCACGGATGTATTGTCCGTGAAATGCGCAAGCGAAGTTTTCCTCGCGTGCGGAAATAAGTTCGTACTGAGTTCTTATGACTTCGGCGAAACCTGGGGTGTAAGCAATATCGACAGCGCGAACGGAAAACTGTATTCAATATTCCGCCTCGATAACGGCAACTATTTCGCCGGCGGAGAATGATTTTTTAAGATTTGCATTCAGTAAATGAAAGATTTTAACCCCGCCCTGACGGCGGGGTTATTTTTTTCATAGAATCCGCCGGATATTCAGGAAATAAAATGATTTTCAGATTCGCATTTACATATTCTTACACGATGAAATTGATTAAATTACGGTATTAAGAACGTATAATTGAATCCGACCAGAGCAGAAATAGACCTGAAGAAACTGGAGCATAACTTCAACTCTATAAGGAGTTACCTTAAAAAGGAAAAACCCGGTAAGAAGATAAAGATATGCGGCGTGGTTAAGGCTAACGCGTACGGTCACGGCATACAGGAAATCAGCAGCAAACTGATTGAACTCGGCGCCGATTTCCTCGGAGTAGCAAACTACGACGAGGCGATTAAACTAAGAAGCGTAGTTCCAGACGCTAATATTCTCGTGTTCGGAACGTTGATTCACTCAAAACTGAAACCCGCGGCGTACGTTAAAAAACTTCTGAAATATAATCTGATAGCGACCGTCGCCTCGCTCGATACCGCAAAGTTTCTGGATTATTACAGCGGGAAACTCGGCAGGAAATTCAAAGTTCATATCAAAATCGATACGGGACTGAAAAGAATCGGCTTCGACGTGAAACAGGCGTACAAAAACGTCGAGCAGATTTTCGGTTACAGGAATCTGGAGATTGAAGGCATATACACGCATTTCGCTACGTCGGAAAGTCCGGACAAGACATTCGCGAAACACCAGTTGAATAAATTTTACGACCTCTTGCATTCGCTCAAAAAAGGCGGCATGAACTTTCCTATCGTGCACAGCGCGAACAGCGGAGCGATACTGAACCTGAAGGATTCGTATTTCGACATGGTCCGTCCCGGATTGATTTTGTACGGCTATTATCCTTCCGAAAATTTCAAGAACATCATAGACCTCAAACCCATAATGAACCTTAAGTCGAGGGTTACATTCATAAAACGCGTCGACGCCAACACGAGCATATCTTACGGAAGAAAGTATTTCACCGACAAGAAAAGTTTTATAGGCTCGATACCAATCGGATACGGCGACGGCTACTGGCGGGCGTTGTCGAACATAGGAAAAGTTGTTATCGGAAATAGATACTATCCGATATCCGGCAATATAACAATGGACTGGCTTATGGTCAATCTCGGAGCGAAAAGAAAAGTGAGCGTCGGGGACGACGTGCTTCTAATGGGCAGCCAGAACGGTGAATATCTCGGAGCGGACAGGCTCGCGAGAATCCTCAAGACAATTCCTTACGAAATGCTTTGCGCCGTAGCGGACAGAGTGCAGCGCGTTTACTTCAGTTAGCAGTTAAGGCAACTTCAACATTAACAATTTCCCGGAAAAGCCTGCCGGAATATTAAAAATCAGCATTGCGAATTGACTGAAATCCCTGCTTTTTTTTGGTTAACTTCCGTATAGTTACAAAATATATATATCTGCCGGGGAAAATCTTTATTCCGCTGCGCGGAAGAAAGAACAAAAAATGAAAACAGAAGAATTCAACCTAAGCGAGGAAACGCTTGCAAGGTTAGGCAGACACGATATTATCACCGCCACGCCTATACAAAAGAAAATTATTCCCGCCATAATGAAGGGACGCGATGTTCTCGCGCAATCCGAAACAGGCTCCGGAAAAACACTCAGTTTTGCCGTACCGATAATCGAAACAACAAATTATAAAAGCGGCATAACGTCTCTCATTCTCGTGCCGACGCGCGAACTGTGTACGCAGATAACCGGCGAGTTCGTAAAATTCGCGGGAAGGAAAATCGGCATCTGTCCGGTTTACGGCGGAGTTTCAATCGACAACCAGATACGAAAACTCAAGCGGTCGCAGATTGTCGTTGCGACACCGGGACGTCTCCTTGATATAATAAACAGACGGGCTATCAAACTCGACGGCGTTAAATACTTTGTACTCGACGAAGCGGACAGAATGCTCGACATGGGATTCATTAGCGACATCGAAAAGATAATGAAACACATTCCCGAAAAGAGACAAACGCTGCTTTTCAGCGCGACTATAACTAAGGAAATTTCGGGACTCATAAAAAAATACCTGAACGACCCGGTAAAAGTAAGCCTCGAATCCACAGTCAAACCGGAATTCCTCAAGCAGACGTACTATAAGACAACAAAGAAACAGAAACTGCCGTTGCTTATTAATTTGCTTAAGAAGGAACGCGACCTCGCGTTAATTTTCTGCAACAGGAAAAGAATAACCGAAGAACTCGCGAAAGAACTCTCGAGAGAAGGCGTAAAAGCCGCCTGCCTCAACGGCGATATGTCGCAGGCGCAGAGAGAAAGAGTCACAAGACAGTTCAAGGAAAAGAGATACAGCGTGCTAATCGCTACTGACGTGGCTTCGCGCGGACTTCACATTGAGGATATTTCGCACGTTTATAATTACGAGATACCGCGCGACGTAGAATCTTATACGCACCGGATAGGCAGAACCGCCCGGGCCGGGAAAAAAGGCGAAGCCATTTCGTTTGTGACAGGAGGAGATGATGAAAGATTCTTCAAACAAATACTTTTCACTTATAAAGGCATAATCACCTTGAAGTATGCCGATTCAATAAAAGAATCAAAAGATAAAACAACTGCCGAGACCGGTAAGTACACGGAAACGAAACCGAAACGCGAACCGAAGAAACTCGATGAAAAACCGCACTACGAAGAAAGAAGAAGCGGCGACAGAAAAAAAGAAGACAGAAGGGAAGATGACAGAAGAAAAGATGACAGAAGAAAAGATGACAGAAGAAAAGATGACAGAAGAAAAGATGACAG
>JAJTBN010000235.1 GCA_021286895.1 Bacteroidota bacterium
ATAATATAATTCGTAAAGTTCTACGCTTTCCCGCTTCAGTTTTTCTTTTTCTTTTTTGTGTCTGTGCCCTTTGTGTCGTCGTATAACTTCAATACCTGCCCCGCGTATATTGTGCCGTCGCTGTCAAGGTCGTTCCATTTTATTAATTGCTTAACTGTGAGATCGTTGTTATCGGCGATTGTAGAAAGTTTGTCGCCCTTCTTTACTTTGTATGTCTTGTTTTTGGTTTCTTTCTCCGTTGTCTTCTCGGTCTTCTTTGTCGTCTTCGAGGGTTTTGATACTATCAGTTCCTGCCCGGGGACTATTACGTCTTTTTCAAGGTCGTTCCAATCCTTTAAATCCTCGACGCTGACGTCGTATTTGTCCGCTATCAGCGTAAGGTTCTCTCCTTCCTTTACTTTGTGAATCTTTCCTTTCTTGCTGTTCGATGTCGTCTTCTTTTCTTTTGTCGTTTTCGGCTCGACTACAGCCAGTTTCTGCCCGACGTATATTACGTCGCTGTCGAGGTCGTTCCAGTCCTTCAGGTCTTCAACAGTAACTCCGAAATCATCCGCAATTGCCGATAAGTTGTCGCCTTCCTCAACTGTGTATTCAGTCTTATTCTTATTCGTCTTTTCTTTCTTCTCAGTTACTTTTTTGTCCGAGTATATCGTGAGTTTCTGCCCGACCAAAATCTTGTCGCCCTGAATGTCGTTCCATTCCCGTATATCGTTCGTCTTAACTCCGTATTTTTCCGCAATCGTGCTAAGGTAATCGCCTTCCTTTACCGTGTAAGTCTGTTCCTTGCCTTCCGGGGCTTTTTTCTTTGTTACTTTTTCGTCGTTATTGTTTTTCTTCTTCTCTGTTTTTTCTTTATTTCCGGTGTCTTTCTTTCCTGTATCCTTCTTTCCGGTTTCTTTTTTCTCGGTCTTGTTTTCGTTATCCTTCTTGCCGTAATCAGTTCTTATCTCTGTATCGGAATCCTTTTTATCCTTGACCTCAGTATCCTTCTTTACCTCATCTTTTATGCCGTAGAAAGTTTTGTATTGTCTGTCCGTAAAGTAAATCGATAATTGCTGGTTCGGCGCCGGCGCACTGCCCCAGGCAAGGTTGTTCCAGTACCTGATATCCGATTCCCTTACCTTGAATGAATCCGCTATGTACGCCAGATTCTTGCCGGCGGGATATGTGTAATCGAGTTTTTGTTTGTTATGCGTCGTTACTACGTATCTCTGGTCGCCCGGGTCGTAATTGTTGACAGCGTACGTCGTCACGGAAATAGCGGTCGAATAATATGACTGCTGTTCATTGCCGGCGAATTCAGGGTCAACCGAGCCGTTGTCCTTGTAATCGGAAGAGTTCTTGTAGTTCTTCGTAAATGTCTTGTACGTGCCCTGCGGAATCCTGAGCTGATAAGGAACATCGTATTTCGGTACAACATCGCTTGTGAGTTCGGAGTTTAGTTCTCTGATTGTTTCTATGTCCGATTCCGAAAACTGCGCGACCTTATCGAGTGATAGTTCTCCGGAAATATTTATCCTGTCGAATGCCAGCGGCTTGCCGTATTCAACATCTTTGAAGCCGTATGAAGGAGGATCCCTGAATATGAAAGAAAGCGCGATTATTGATGGAACATAATTCTTTGTTTCGCCCGGTAATGAACTTCTTATTTCCCAGAAATCTTTTGTATTGTTCTTGTTCAGCGCGTTCGTAATCCTGCCCGCTCCGGCGTTGTATGCCGCCCATGCAAGATACCAGTCGCCGAATGATCTGTACAAATCCTTTAAATGCCTTGCAGCCGCGTCTGTCGATTTTTCGACATCCCTCCTGTCGTCTCTGTAACTGTCCTGATAAAGTCCGTATGCCTTTCCGGTCGTCGGCATAAACTGCCACAGACCTACTGCTCCGGCTCTTGAAACTATTGTCGGATTAAGCCCCGATTCCTGCACCGAAAGGTATATCATTTCTTCGGGCGCATTATGGTATCTGAGAATTTTTCTCATGATTGGGAAGTACTTGCCCGACCTGTAAAGCGTCTTATCTATAAATGATTTTCCCCGGTCAGTCTTTGAAAAGAAATCTATGTATTCGTCTACAGCGCTGTTCTTTATAAGCGGGACTTCGGTTCCGTCCGGAAGCGGCTCTACATCGTTGGTCACACCGGAATTAAGACTTATCACGTCATAACCGACTCCGTATTTCTTCGCGAACTTGAATACAAGGCTGTTTTGGGGAATGTCAGTCTGTGTGTATAAATAATCCTGTGAGATGCTTTTCGCAAGACTTATGAAATCGTTTTTCCATTTGACGTTGCTGGTGTCGTCTATTAACCTGACATTGACTTTCTTTAATGTCTGAAGTGCGTCCTCGAAGGTCGATTTAGCCTTTTCCGGCTGCTGCTTCTGGTTGTAATCCAGCGCTGTCTTGTATTCCGCGAATGCGCCGTTTATTATTTTGTAAACCGATAGTGAATCCTTGGCCCTTTTTATGGCCGGATCTTCAGGCACGGCGCTCGTACATCCGTTGAAATAAATCGCCGCTGCCGCCATAAGCGACAATAACAAATAATAAAAAAACTTCTTACCCGTTCCAAAGGCAGAAAAAAAAGTTTTTTCCATATTCTTTTCATTAAATTATTGAGAAAATATATGCGATTATGTATGTAAATTCAAGTTAAAATTTAACGAAATACAGTAATTAACATATAAATATACTAGTTAGATGAAAAATACCAGTCTTCAGAAACGAGAGAAAAGCATAATTTGAAGGTTAATCGTAAAAATTAAAAAACACCGTGAATTTCACGGTGTTTTTTTTCATATAAGGGGATATATGATTTTAATTTTGTTTGCTGTCTTTTTGATTAAGGACCACGTGATAAGTGAAGTCGTAGCCCGCGAATTTTGTGTCTGTCCAGAGATTTTTTGTCGATATTTTTTTCTCCAGCATCGAGTTCAGAGTATAGTTATCCCCAAGCACTGATTCTACCTGTATCTTGCCGTTTGGCATCACTGTTATCGTTACGAACGCTTCGCCGTCCAGATTCTTTTCCTGATAATAAATGCTTAAAGGGGATTTGAAGACGTCTACTAACTCTTTTGATATCTGATATCTGAGGTCTGAAACTGTCGAAGGCTCGTTGTTGTCGGCTTTTACAAATCCTGCCGTTATGAAGAGCATGATGACCCCTATTACGGCCGGAATAATTGATTTTGTGTATCTCATTGTTGTTTCTCCTTTGTTGTTGTTTTTCAATTTCACTACTTAAGTAATATTCGTATTTTGTTGCGTAAAAGTTTCAGAGTAATATTTCCACACTTTTTTTGTGTCGCAGAGTATTGTAATTTTAGCATTTAAGAATTCCGCATGGAAAAAAATTATAAACTGATAGTCCCGAATATCAAGGATAAGCAAAGGCTCGACAAGTATATTACAATGTTTGTCGAGAACGCGACACGTACAAAGGTCCAGAAATCGATTAACATGGGCAATGTGCTCGTTAACGGAAACTTCGTTAAATCGAATTATATTCTGAAACCTTACGATGAAATCGACATCGAGCTCCCGGTACCGGATAAACAGGAAATTCTGCCCGAGGACATTCCACTCGATATAGTTTTCGAAGACGATTACCTGCTTATCGTAAATAAACCCGCGGGTATGGTCACACATCCCGCTTATAAAAATTATTCGGGAACGCTCGTTAATGCCGTGATGTATTACTCTATGAAGAAGAAGGATTCTCTCTCAAACCTCAACGGGTTCGAAAGGGCCGGTATCGTTCACAGGCTTGATAAAGACACGTCGGGACTTCTTGTTATCGCAAAGGACGAGGTGACTCACAGCAAACTCTCCGACCTCTTTATGCGTCATGATATCGATAGGGAATACCAGTCAATTGTATGGGGTCATCTGAGGCAGAAAAACGGCATGATAGAGGCAAGGCTTGCCAGAGACAAAAAGGACAGGAAGAAAGTCGCGATTCTCCGCGATGACGAAGAAGGCGGAAAGAACGCGATTACGCTTTATGAAGTGATTAAAGAATTCGAATTTCTTAGTCTGCTGAAATTGAAGTTAAAAACCGGAAGGACTCATCAGATAAGAGTACATCTCTCCTCGAAAG
>JAJTBN010000236.1 GCA_021286895.1 Bacteroidota bacterium
ATTATATTTCAAATCTGATATGTTATACTGAGAAGGCGCAGAGGCCCGCTGAGATGTTATATGATAAAAATCCTCCACCTTTCTAACTTCGTATTACTCAATTCTATTTACATGTTGCTACACTATATTTTAGCAACGTTACACTATATTTATTTTTTGTCACAATATTCATTCCCTGTGTTTCGCTTTGTCTTCCCTGCTAAATCATGTGTGACCGCTCTTTATATTTATGCGTTCCCTATTGATGCTAACTAATAAATCTTAAAAGAGATTGCATGCTGTTTGTAAACCATAGTCTCATTAATGCCTGCTTTCCTAATTTAATATTTAGTAGTTAAAATCTTTTGACAGAATTAACCCCGATATCCATCAAAAACTATAAAAAATCAGTATTCTTATAATGAGAAATACGGTCTTATTTTGCGAAAAATAGGCACATAAAATATACTATAATATAAGTTTTTGACACAGATTTGATGTACACTTGTGGCTCATATTTTGCATTAGTTATCAAAAATGGTCGTATGGAGAACAAAATATTTATACCGGTACAGGTTATACTCCTGTTACTTATTGCATTTTTAAAGGCCGACGGGCAGACAGTCTGCACATACAATTTTGGCACCGGAACGGCATCTTACATTACCGCAGGAAGTACTAACCAGCTTCCCGCCCCACAGAGCGGGAACGCGTATGTTTACTTATCGAACACACCCAACGGAGGTGTACACGTCAAAAATCCCGGATTAACATCTTTCGGGTCGGATTCAAAACTTATGATACACGGTTCGTCAACCGGCGGCTCGTGCAATAAGTTTTCGATATCAGGTTATTCAGGAAGCACGAGTTCGTACGTCAAGTTTACAATTATAATTGCTGATTCAAGCGGCGCCGGGAATGTAAACGGGGGCACTTTTTATTTCTGCACGGGGAACGGGAGCAGTTTCACAAACAACGGCGGTATTTCATCGAGCGAGGCTGTTACGGGATTAAGATGGATTGTATCGGGAATAGGAACAGTTTCAACCGACGCTATCAAGACCGGAAATTCATGGAGCGCTATAACGATTAATCCATTCTATCAGGGACAGTCGAACGCTTATACAGTCGAAGTGTTCGGGAACAACAGTTCATCCGCAACGAGTTATTTTTACAACGGAGTTTCCCAATCTATCGCTTCGATGAAACAGGATATATACATCAACGGACTCCTCTGCGCCGACGACGCGGATATTTCCGGGAACGGACTTCCTGTAAACACAGCCGTGAATTCATTCATGTTTTTTACCGACGACAACAATTCGAACAATCTTTGCATTTTCTTAGACGACATTTATTTCGCGACTTCGATAGCGCCGTCGTACCAATCATACGCCGAATATTACGCGAAACCTACAGGCAATCTTGAACTCACTTCGAACTGGACAACGAATATAGACGGCAGCGGAACGCAGTATCCGCCTGACTTCGCCGGGGACGCGGTAAACGGCGGAGGCAAGGTCGCGATGAATTTCAATCTGCGTAACAGACCGGCGGCGACGATAGGCGGCACATGGAACGTAACAGGAGAAAACTGCAAATTTAAAATCGGAGACGGAACAAATCCGGTTACGTTCACAATACCTTCTTCTTACAGTTTTGCTTCGACTGCTGTCGAGATAAATCCAAACGGTACGCTGTCAAATCAAAACGCCGCTTCGTCATCGTTCGGGACATTCACAATATACAACAACGGAAAATACCAGCATTCATGCAACGGCGGCACTATACCCGCGGGAACATGGAGTCCCGGTTCGATATGCGAGATAACGGGTATAACCAACACGGCTCCGGCAGGTTCAGGACAGGCATTCGGCAGTTTCATCTGGAACTGCGCATCGCAGAGCGCCAGTGTTAACCTCGGCGGGCTTACAGGATTTTCCGCCGCGGGTGATTTCACAGTACAGTCAACCGGCGGAGTTTCCGGAAGGACGATTCAACTGACGTCTTCAAACAATTTTTCGGCAATATTTTCAGGGAATCTGCAGTTGAGCGGCGGAAACCTGGCTTTATCGTCGGGAAGCGGTACATCTTCGTTGAACATAATCGGCAATCTTACGCTGACAAATCCGAGCGAGTTATATTTTTCGCAGGATGGTTCAGCAAACAGCACGATTTATCTAAACGGAAATCTTTCAGTAGGAAACGGCGCGGCAATTACGGAAACCGGAAGCGCTACAGGCAATCTTATTTATTTCGAGAATACAGGAACTCAGTCAATAACAAACAACGGAGCAATTTTAAACGATATTAATTACACAATAGGTCCCGGAGCGGTAGTCACATTAAACAGCAACATAGATCTCGCGACAGGCAGGAATTTTACGGTACAGGGAACGCTTCATTGCGGAACCAACACGATAACGGGGAACGGCAATTTCGTACTTCAGTCAGGAGGCGCGCTTGGTATAGGCTCCATTGACGGAATAGCCCCTGCGGGAAATTACGGCAACGTACAGGTATCGGGAACAAGGAATTACAGCATTGCCGCGAATTACATATACAACGGAGGGGCTCCGCAGAACGGCGGGCAGGGGCTTCCTACGACTGTGAACAACCTTGTAATAGACAACGCGAACGGTGTTCAGTTGATGACTAACACAGTCGTAAACGGAGTGATGCTGTTTTCGAACGGGATACTTGATATAGGCAACTACTCTATAACGATTAACCCCGGCGCATTCCTCACGGGATATTCGCCGACGAAATACGTCAAGACAAGCGGTACGGGAAGTCTGACGAGGGAGGTAGGAAATTCGGACGTATTTTATCCCGTAGGCAACGGTTCTTACACGCCCGTGACACTGAACAACTCGGGAACACTCGACAACTTCAGCGTAAACATAAAAAACACATTTGACAATCCACCCGCATCCACGAAGGTTGTGAAGAAGCAGTTCAACATATCGGAAGGGATATACGGCGGAAGCAGCGTGACGATGTCGTTACAATGGAACAGAGCAGATGAGGACACATCTTTTAACAGGCAGTCCCCTATCGAGATAGGTCACTGGACAGACGGGCACTGGGTAAACACATACGCGTCATCGGGTGTTTCCGGTAACGGTCCTTACACTGTTACAGCAAGCGGGTTTACGAGTTTTTCACCTTACATAATCGGCAACCAGAGCACGCTGCCCGTTGAACTTTCATTTTTCAGGGGTTCAGTTACAGGCAGAAACATTATTCTGAAATGGTCGACAAGTTCGGAACTAAACAATTCCGGGTTCTACGTTGAAAGGAGTATCGCTGGCAAAAGCGACTGGACAACATCCGGATTTGTAAAGGGACGCGGCAATACCGGAAACCAATCCGACTATACTTATGAGGACAGAGGTTTAAATCCCTCTGAATACAAATACAGGTTAAAGCAGACTGATTACAACGGCAATTTCACGTACTACGATTTACAGGGAAGCATAACGCTGTCTATGCCGGCTTCGATAAAAATCTCTGACAATTACCCTAATCCTTTCAATCCCGAAACGAAATTCGACATCGAGCTTCCTGCTCCCGGAAAAATCGGAGTTTCGGTATACGATGTTAGCGGAAGACTGATAAAGGGCTATCCCGAAGAAGCGCGTGACGCGGGATACGGCAGTGTGGTACTGAAGATGAGCGGATATTCGAGCGGAATCTATTTCTGCAGAATCAACATCAATTCAGGCAGCGATTCTCGGAGTTACGTAAAGAAAATCGTTATGATGAAATAAGGATTCGGACTTTACAATTTTGATTTCATGTCATTATGGTCTTTAAGAAGTTTATTCACGACTTCTTTAAGTTCGCTGAAACTGAACGGTTTGGAGATATAATGCGAGCATCCCCGTGAAAGGAATGTCTCCCTATCGCCTACCATAGCATAAGCGGAGACGGCGATAACAGGAACGGATTTATACGAACCGAGTTTCCTGATTTCTCCGACGGCTTCGAGTCCGCTGATTCCCGGAAGACCGATATCCATAATAATAAGATTATAGAAGTCCGCTTTAATCATATCGAGGGCATCCTCTCCGTTTCCCGCGAACGACAATTCAGCAATCTCT
>JAJTBN010000237.1 GCA_021286895.1 Bacteroidota bacterium
CCGCAGCTTCCTTCCGTCGAACTGCTCCACACGCAAAGGAAAGCGCGTCTCCGCGTAGTTAGTGAAAGCGTACGCGAGCATGTCGTTGCCCGAAACAAGCTCCATCGTTCCGTTGCTGTCCAGGTCTTCCAACACATAACCCGAATTGCCGTACATCGCCGAGTCGAGCTTTATGAACTTCGGCTCTTCCATGAAATTGCCTTCCGTTATCCTCGCTATCAGAAGCGAAGTGCAGCAGTGCGCGCCGCCTGAATAATATTCAATGAAAAGATACCTGTCGCCGCCCTTCGTCATCGATTCTTCCCTCACCGAGTAAACATTGTCGTATCCCGTTTCGGTGAAAATCTTCTGACTGCCTTTTGTAATCGTGAACGTGGTCTGATAGTTCGCCGTGTCAATCGCCGACCTGTATGTGTACTTTCCTATCGTCGTGTCTACGCGGAAATCCCACTGCGCGTTAAGCGACGCGGCAATCATTATCATTAAAGCCAGAGCAAATATTCTCTTCATCAGTATTTCCTCTCCATCGGTTTGTATCTCGTTACCGTCACGGGTTTTGTGGTTATCTTCGGCGTTCCGCCGTTTTCGAAAATGAACGAATGCCTCATCCAGTTGTCGTCGTCCCTCTTCGGGAAATCCTCTCTGGTATGGGCTCCGCGGCTTTCCTTCCTGTTGAGGGCGCTGTAAACTGTGGCTTCCGCGTTCGCGAGTAGGTTCTCGAGCTCGAGCGCTTCCATCAGGTCGGTGTTGAATACAGCGCCCTTGTCCTCGATTGTAATATTTCTGTATCTTTCCTTCAACTCTTTCAGCTTTTCGACCATCGCCGTAAGGTCCTGCTCGTTCCTGAAAATTCCGCACTTGTCCATCATCCATTCCTGAAGTTCCGTTCTCAGCTTATAAACTTTCTCTCCGCCCGTGTTGCCGAGCGCCCATGTCATCTTTTCCTTCGTCTTCTCTTCAGGCTTCGAATTTATATTCGAAAACTCAGCCGTCTTTAGAAATTCGGCGATTGCCTTTCCGCCTCTTCTTCCGAAAACAACAAGGTCGAGAAGCGAATTCGTGCCGAGCCTGTTTCCGCCGTGCACGGATACGCATGCGCATTCGCCCGCCGCGTAAAGCCCCTTAACGGTGTTTCCGCTTTCGTCTGCAAGAACTTCGCAGTTTACGTTCGTCGGAATGCCGCCCATCGCGTAATGCGCCGTCGGCTGAATCGGAATCGGCTCCTTCGTCGGCTCTACGCCGAGATACGTTCTCGCGAATCCCGTTATCTCGGGAAGCTTCTCGTCAATCACTTTCTTTCCGAGATGCGATACGTCCAGCATCACGTATTGCGTGCCGTCGCTTCCCTGAATACCGCGCCCTTCCCTGATTTCCGAAATTATCGCGCGCGACACCATGTCTCTCGGCGCTAAATCCATAACTGTCGGCGCGTACCTCTGCATGAATCTTTCGCCGTCCTTGTTCTTCAGTATTCCGCCTTCGCCTCTCGCCGCTTCGCTTACGAGAATTCCGAGACGCCATAAACCCGTCGGATGAAACTGGAAAAACTCCATGTCTTCGAGCGGAAGCCCGTTCCTGTAAACAAGCGCCGTTCCGTCGCCCGTGCCGACGTGTGCGTTCGATGTGATTCTGAATACACGGCCGTAACCGCCTGTCGCGAACATTACCGCCTTCGCGTGAAATACAGTCACTTCTCCCGTAGCGATATCGAAAGCGACTACACCCTTGCATACGTTGTCTTCAATTATTAAATCCGTTACATAAAACTCGGAATAAAAATCCACCTTATTTTTTATGCAGTTCTCAAAAAGCGTCTGAAGCATTACGTGTCCCGTTCTGTCAGCCGAGTAGCAGGCGCGCATTACCGGAATACGCTTTCCGTACGGGTCGTTCGGGTCTTCGGGCTTTGTGTGTCCGCCGAATTTCCTCTGCGCTATTTTTCCCTGCTCGTTTCTCGAGAACGGAAGTCCCATGTGCTCAAGTTCGATTATCGCGCGTATCGCGTCCTGACACATCGTTTCAATCGCGTCCTGGTCGCCGAGATAATCGCTTCCCTTCACCGTGTCGAACGCGTGGTTTTCCCAACTGTCGTCTTCCATGTTTCCGAGAGCCGCGCAAACGCCGCCCTGCGCCGTGCCCGTATGCGAACGCGGCGGAAATACTTTCGATAAAACGGCGCATGAATATTCTTTCGGTATCTCTACCGCGGCACGAAGTCCCGCGCCGCCCGCGCCGATTATTATCACATCATAATTTTTAATCATAGAATTTATTATTGTTAATTTTCCATTTTCAGTATCGCTTTGTATAGAGCAAGTTTCTTGTCGCTCTCTTCTTTCGTGTATGTGTAAATGCTCTTGATGTCCATGTATGCCATTATCGCCTCAAGTTTGTTGCCTTCCTTTACAGCAAGCATCCCCCTGTAATAATGCAGGTCAAGATAATCGCTCGACTGGTATGACTCCGAAAAAACCTTCTCGAACGCGTCGTCGAGATATTTCTTCGCGGCTTTGTAGTCCTTTCTTTCGTAGTTGATTTTTCCCAGTTGCACGTACGCGAGAATGTATGTCGGGTCTTTCTTGATAAGTCTGTTGAATGTTTTCTCCGCCTTGTCGTAATCCTTCTGCTTCGTGTTTATGTCGCCTATCTGGTAAAGAATGTAAATGTCGGTCGTGTCCCGCTTGTACATCTTCTCGTAAAACACGAGCGCCTTCTTGTAATCCTTCGAAGTCGAGTACGCGCTCGCCAGCGACGACGACAGCGTGTTCAGCAGGCTGTCCGACTGGAATTTTTCCTTAATGCTTACGTACAGGTCTTCCGCCTTCGTGAAGTTTTCCGTGTAAACGTACAGGTCCATCATGTTCTGGTACACAAGGAAAGTATCGGGCTTCATCTCAAGACAGAGATTGTAAAACTGTTCCGCCTTCTTGAAGTTAATCCTGTTGAGCGAATCCTGCTTGACAATCATGCTATCGTATGTCTTCATCGTGTCGCGCTCTTTTGTGTAGTACCATGTCGAATACAGTTTCGACCTGTAAGAATCCGCGAGCCTGAGATTCGTGTTGAAAAGATTTTCGGTTTTTTTCGAAAGCATGCCGGGATTGGTATCTGCCGCGGCGAAATCAATGCTGTTGCGGAGTTTCGTAAAACTGTTGATTGCAATCGCGAAGTTGAGATTGCCGTAAAAACCGTATGAGTAAGTCGTAATTCCGATAACCTCGCCCTTCCCGTTGAAAAGCGCGCCGCCGCTGTTGCCCGGCGATATTGCCGCCGTAATCTGAATCACCCTGTCGAAAGTTCTTTCGATAAGCGCGTACGTCTGCGGGTCGTTGAAAGAAACCTTCTCGTTCTCCCTCAGCGCGGCGATAATCCCTTCCGAAATCGTGTACTCGAAACCCAGCGGACTGCCAATCGCGTAAACGCTCTGACCGACGCGCGGAAGGTCCGAATTCCCGATTTTAACGGCATGGAAAACTATAGTGTCGGGATTCTGAATTTTTAAAATCGCGATGTCGTTCTTCTCGTCAACCTGAATAAGGTCGGCGTTGTAATATTTTCCGTCCGAAGTCTTAACGAAAAGACTGTCGAAACCGTCAATCACGTGAAGGTTAGTCGCCACGAAACCTCGGCTGTCGAAAATGAAACCGCTGCCGCTCAGCATGTTCGTGTCCTTCGGCGTGGAATAAAAGTAGTAAGAGTAATAACTGTCAGTGTGGTACCAGATTGAAACGAGCGCGGGCTTGTTCTGCTCTATAATCTGCTCGGCGTTAAGATCGTCGTCCTTGCTTATCTCATAAACAGGCTTCGGCTCCTGCGTCTTTAAATCATTGTTGTTCTTGTCCTGCGCCGAAGCAGAAGAAGCCGAGAATAAAAACGTAAACGCTATTGAAACTGAAACCGCCAGTGAAACAAAAAACGGAAACCGCAAAAAATGCTTTTTCAAACTTTATCCCCTTCTATCAGAATCTAGAATTTAGAATCCAATTTAAATGTTCAGAAACAAGAAACAAGAATCAGAATCAAGAATCAAGAATCAAGAATCAAGAATCAAGAATTAAGAATCAGAATCAAGAATCAAGAATCA
>JAJTBN010000017.1 GCA_021286895.1 Bacteroidota bacterium
TTTTAAATCCGTTTTAATCTGTGTCAATCTGTGGCAAAAGATTATCTGATTTTTTTCTGCCACGGATTATCACGGATTCCACGGATTAAGAGCGGGCTTTTGTTTTTAAATCCGTTTTAATCTGTGTCAATCTGTGGCAAAAGATTATCTGATTTTTTCTGCCACGGATTCTCACGGATTCCACAGATTAAGAGCAGGCTTTTGTTTTAAATTCGTTTCAATTCGTGGCAGAAGAATTTCTAGGCTAAATTCATTAAATACTTTCTCTATTCCCTCGTCGCCGCTGATATCCGCGTCCGTGCCGTACGCTGTAAATCCTTTACTTTTGTATTCTTTCAGATTACCGTCAAGAAATTCTCAGCCGCGCGCGGCGGTTTGAGAGGGAAAAGAGAGAATGCATAAAATTTTGGTTATAGATTAAACATAATACTAACGTATCCCTGCTTTCGCGGGATGACAAACAAATGGCACAAAAACAACGCTACTTATCCTCCTTCTTCGTTGTGTCTATTTTCAAAGGATAGTAAAGTCCGCATCTGCCAAAGACGGCGGTGAGAATCGGAATGATTCCAATAAGTCCGAACCATGTTTTGAAATAATAACCTAAGGCAAGAATCACTATTCCGATTATCCAGCGTATTATTTTATCGGTCTTCCCGACGTTGCATGCTAACATCTTTTGCTCCTTTTCTTTTTTTGTCATAACACAAATAAAGGAAAAATAATTACTTATTTCGGAATTGTAACATGTTTCGATATCCATGCCGTTACGAAATCAAGAAAGCCGCCGACAAATTCCTTTTTCAGATTCGGATAATCGTTGGGACTTCCAGTGTCCGATTCCTGAAACAGATGGTTTGCTTTTATGAAAATCTTCGACTGATAATCCTTGTTACCGCCTTTCTTAAGCGCGTCAAGCATGGGCTTTTCACTCTGCTCAGGCGGGACCTGAAGGTCGGTTTCGCCAAACAGAAGCAGCACCGGACATTTAACTTTTTCAAGCGCGGGTATCGGGTCATACGACAGGAAAAATTTCATCCATGTGCTCGTAAACGATTTCATGTACGAGTTTACAAATGCCTCAGCCCATTCGTTTTTGTCCTTTATCCTGCTTCTCTGGACTTCCGGCAGTTTGTCGTATTCCTTCAGGCGCTCTTCTTTCATCGTTTTCTTAATATCGTTCAGGTCTTTGTTGTTTACGATTGCGTCGAGCATTTTATCAAGAGTAAGCATGTCCTTGTTAATCTCTTCGGGCTTTATGTAGTTAGCCTTCATTATCAGTTTCGACTGCTCTTTTATTATTTCCGCGCCGGTCGCGCCCGGTCCTGCCATGCAGACGATAAAAGCGATGTCGCTGAACTTAGAAGCCGCCATAGGCGCGATAAGCCCACCCTCGCTGTGACCGAATAGTCCTATCTGCGCGGGATTAATGTCTTTTCTGCTTTGCAGGTATTTGACACCCTCAATCGCGTCGCCGGCGAAATCCTCGGAAGTATATTCTTCGACACTCTTTCCCGTCGTGCTCCCGACGCCCCTGTCATCGCAGCGGAGAACCGCTATTCCGTTTCTCGTCAACCGGTCCGCTATGAACTTAAAAATCTTGAATCCCGCGACTTCCTCGTCGCGGTTCTGCGGGCCGCTTCCGGTAATCATTACAACGGCGGGATGTTTGCCGGGTTGAGAGGGAATTGTAAGCGTTCCCGCGATAGTTATATCGCCGTTTTTATACGTTACTTCTTCCTCTTTATAGGGAAGGTCTTCGACAACCTCGTCCTTTTTTTCTTCGGGTTCTTTTATGATGCCTTTTACAAGCCAGAATGAACCTTCGTACCCGGCCTGAGAAAACACTCCTTTGATTGAATCGTTTACGAACTCGCCGTCAAACTTAGCCAGACCGTTCGGAACGTCAAGTTCGAAATAAACCCGCGGGCTGTTGTATGAGATGTTGCTTAAGGAAAGTCCTTTCTTCTTCTGCGCCGGTACGTCTATTTTTCCCGAATAATTTCCGTTATCGTTCGTGAAATGAGTGATGATGTCGAGCGGCGTGCCCATTATTTCAAGAGCTCCCGACCAGTCGCCTTCCAGGACGGTCTGCGCTCTTAAAGCGGAAAAAACAAAGAAGAAAATTGCGAGAACAATTATCTTTTTCATTTTATGGTATGTTTATATTAAATTGCCGTAGAAAACTTTTGTCAGGTATTCGATTTTCACCTGTCCGCCGTTATTGAATTTATCGAAGAGGTCTTTAATGCCGTTCATTATCTTTTTATGCTCGTCTCCGGATTCGGGAACGTAAGATATCGACTGTACGCGTCCTTTCAGTCCGTTCAGGTCAAGCGTCTGGAAATTCGGGAAAGAACTTGAGTGAATTTTTTCCTCGCCGAAAAACGAATTCAGAAAATCCTTGTCGGAAAGATTCTGTTCGAGTTCTTCGTGCTCTTTGTTAAGAGGTTTTAAAATCGCGTCGAGCGCCTTCATGAACGGAGATGAATTTTTTCTGTCGTTCCAGAGAATCACAACATGTCCGCCTTTCCTGAGTATACGCTTGAATTCTTTTCTTGTTTTCTTCAGGTCGAACCAGTGGAATGCGTTGCCGACGGTAATAACGTCGGCGCTGTTCGTCGCAAGGGCGGTATTTTCAGCCGTGCCGTTTATGCTGATAAAGTTAAGGAACCTGCCGAGCTGCTTTTCGGCTTCAGCCCTCATTTCGTCGTTCGGTTCTACGCCGAAAACAAGATTGCCGTTGCTCAGAAAAAGACGGCTCAGTATACCCGTGCCGCATCCTATGTCCGCAACGTCTTTCGATGTATCGAACCCGATGTTCTTTTCAAGCGCGCCTATTACCTGCTCGGGATAGCCCGGGCGGTATTTTGCAAAGTATTCAACTCTGCCCGTGAATCTTGTGATTGAGTTTTTCATCCGAATTTTTCCAGTTTAATATTTCCGGGGTTGACGTTTAATTCGAGAAGTATTTTTTCCATTGCCTCCACCATAACGAGCGGCCCTACTATATAATATACGGGTTTAGTAATGTCGGGGATGTTGTTCAGTATCGCGTCCTTATTTATGTATCCGAAATCGTATTTCCAGTTTTTGTTCTCCCTGTCGTCTATGAACGGAAGAAATTTAAATCCATCGTATTCTTTTGCCCAGTTCTCGAAATCTTCGAAGAATGCCATCGATGCCGCGTCGGGATTTGAATAAAAAAGGTACGCCTTGTAAGGAAGTTTCTCGGTGACAATGTATTCGACCATGCATCGCACGGGCGTAATGCCGATACCGCCTATCAGAAACACCGCGGGTACGGAAGTATCCTTATGAAGCGCTGTGTTTCCGCCGAACCCGTCGATTTCAGCCTTAGCGCCTATCGGCATTTCAAGAATGTTTTTGTTGAACGCGGAATCGAGTGCGCGCGTTGTGAACATGACGTAATCCTTTTTCGGAGAACTTGCAAGAGAAAACAGACGCGAGTTGCCCTGTTCGTCATTGTAGATGGGTTCCAGCAAAGTGATTTTCGCGTACTGTCCGGGCTCGAATGTGAAGTCTGAACCCTTTCTGTCAAACCACATGCCGATGTTGTTGTTGCCTAAAATCTTTCTGTCCTTCAGCGTTATTATGTTTGTCATTTGTATTATCGTGTTTGCATTTACTCAAAAATACTAAAATAAAAACGTTACAGAAACGTGAATATTCGTCGCAGGTTATCGGGGTAGTCTCACAGAGTAACACGGAGGATTCACAGAGACACACAGAGAAGAGCGCAACTTCGTGTAACGCCGTGGCTTCTCTGTGCGACTCTATGTAACCCATCCTAAAGACGAAATTACTTGACCAGCATCATCTTCTTCGTATCCGTAAACCCGTTCGCGGTAATCCTGTAGAAGTAAATTCCGCTCGTGAGGCTGCCCGCGTTGAATTTGACTTCGTTATATCCCGCTGTCTTATATCCGCTGAAAATAACGGCGCATTCCCTGCCCGTAATATCGTATGCCGTTATGTTAACAAGTCCCGCCTTCGGCATATCGAAAGCGACTGTTGTCGAAGGATTGAACGGATTGGGGTAGTTCTGTTTCAGACTGTAATTTTCGGGTACGTCTGAATGATTTTCTTCAACGCTTACTACGTCTATGTTGCCGTAAACACCTGTGTGTCTTGAGTTGTACTGCCACATCGGAATCTGAACTTTTGAAGGACTGTATGCCGAACCCGTGTTCCAGACATAAACGTTCGTAGTCTGGTTCGGGGAAGTTCCGGCGATTCCCGCTCCCACAATATCCATTATTCCGTTTCTGTTCAGGTCTGTAAGACACGGAGTTACGAAGAACGTCGTTCCGTTTGTCGGCTGAGGCCATCCGGGCAGCGGTGTGCCGTCGTATTTATAGCCGAGATAAATTCCTACGCCCGTTCCCGACATAGTGTTGTCGTCGAATATCAGTTCGGTATTGTTGTCATTATTAATATCGCCGAGTATGACCTGATTGTTGACCGCGTTTAACGGACCGATAGGAAATCCCGCGAGGGCTGTTCCGTTCTTATTCCATCCATATACAAAATCGGACGGCGTCATGCTGATTACCTGATCTCCCACGACTATGTCCAGAATATTATCGTTATCGACGTAACCTACTGCGGGCGGACCGTAAACCCAGTTGCCTGTCTGTTTCGGCCAGCCGCTTAAAACCGTTCCGTTGTTCTTTAATATATATACATATCCGCCTCCTCCCGAAACATGCGTGCCGAATATTATTTCCCGCATATTATCGCCGTCAACGTCCGCGAGCACGGGCGAAGAATACGAATTGTTATCTCCGTTGGGCATCATAAAGGGGAATCCGGGAATCGAATCCCCGTTGGCTTTCCACGCGTAAAGCCCGGTATATGATTCCATAACGATTTCAGGAGCGTTGTCGTTGTCAATGTCTCCGACAGCGGGGCTCGAAGCAGGGACGTGACCCATCGCTTTCGGCCAGCCTGTGAGAATTGTGCCGTCGTATTTGTAAACATAAACCGAGCCTGTCGGGTATGTTCTTTTGTTTACAATGATTTCCATCTTGCCGTCGTTGTTCATGTCGGCAAGAACCGGCGTTCTCGAACTATACCCGTGATTGATGGGGAATCCCGGCAGGAGCGTGCCGTCTCTTTTGTACGCGTAAATGTACCCGCCTGAAGTCAGTCCGTGATTCGTAACCACAATTTCACCCTGCCCGTCGCCGTCAATGTCTCCGAATGCCGGCGAGCCTTCAAGCGCGTAACTTGAAACGGTCTTAGGCCAGCCCGGTACGGGAGTGCCGTCAAGATTGAACGCCTGAACCGTGTACCCGATGTTGAATACGATTTCAAGTTCGGGGTCGTTGTCCATGTTGCAGAATATGCAGCCTTCGAATGTAGAGCCGCTTACCGAAACCGGAAATCCCGTAAACGCGGGAAGCGTATCGCTTCCGAACTTAAAAGTCTGATGCAGATTCAGCACCCTGTCATAGACATTCACGTTGCCCATTACGTCGGGTATGTAATGTCCGTAAGCAGCGGGATTGGTAACAATGTTATCCGCAGAGCGGAAATTATATCCGTAAATTATAAGAAGTGAAAATAATAAAACAGCAAAGAGTCTGATAGTTTTCATAGCCAGTTATTATTTTGTAGAAGTTTTTAATGTACCTAATTTTAGCGATTGTATGTTATGATTTACAAGTCAAATAGGTGATTGAGAAATGACGGTAAATTTTGAAAAACAGTAAAGAAATAAACAAAAACGATCTTTCTTTGTTAACCCCACTCTTTAGAGTGGGGTAAAAGGCACAATATAAAAGGGCTTTAGCCGCAGGGTTTACTCCGATGACTAAAGTCATCGTTTTTTACTTGTGACCCCACCTTAAAAGGTGGGGTTACTAAAATCAAAAGCTGCTTTCGGCCTCTTCATGTTATATCTTTTCCTCAGCGTATCCGAGAGTATACCCGTTCTTTGGGGGACTCCCGGTGTTAATTAACGTGGTGTCAGGTGTTACCACCTGACACGGCAGACAAAGGCTGCCCGTTTCTCCGTTACGAATAAATCTTTCATACTTGAACGCGCGCTTGTCTGAAAAAGAATGCCTGTCTCTCCGATTTAGCCCGCGGCTTCAGCCGCGGGTTTAAATAAACATCTTATTTGTACTTACATCTCAGAATAATTTATATATCCCCATCCTGAAATATTTGATTATTGATTTCTCACTTCTGCTTATTAATATAATCCTTCAGTTCCATTATTGTGCTTTCGAAAGTAAACGCTGTCATTACCCTGAAATAATTCTCTTTGTCAACGGTCCTGTTGTACGCGTTCTTTGCGATATCGAGTTTGGACGCCTCGAACGTGAAAAGACCGAGAAGCGATTTCACCTGATCGCTCGTGACGTAGTTTTTATCGAGAGCCGTGTTTATCATTTCTCTTTTGTTGTCGTCGTATATAAGCATGCGCACGCTTTCCGTAAGACTGTTGAAATCCCTGTCGCTCATCGCAGTATTATTATTCTCGTTGTACTCGTTATGTCTTCTTCCGCCTTTATCCTTATAAATGCAATTCCTGCAATACTCGCAGTTGCAATTGCAATATTGATGATTGTCACTGCGCCGTGACTTCTTTATTATCTCAAATTTGTAATTTTCATTCAACGTCGCGTAAACGCTGCTTCCGTCGGGAATATCTATGCTGCCCTCGTAAACCGGGTTCATTCCGGCCCGAAGAGCGTCATATATTTTGATGTAATGTTTTCCTCCGTTTAAATCCGCGCGGAATTCGTCCTGAGCGAATCCGTAGTCCTTTCCGTCAATATCAACCGAATATGATTTGTCTCCGTAAAATATTATCGAAAGCGTCGACTGGGCGCTTGCCGCACCGGCAAGAAGAAGCAGGGCGAAGACCGTGATAAAGAATTTTGTTTTCATTGGTTTTGTTTTCTTATATTATGAACTACAGGTAAAATTGTTTGTTCCGCCAATATTTTCAAGTGTAAAACTTTATATCCTGTGAACGGCATAAGAATTGTCGTCAAGCCACTTCTTCGCCTTTTTGTATTCCGGGAACAGTAAACCAACGCGCTCCCAGTATTTCTTCGAGTGATTCATTATTTCAGTGTGCACAAGTTCGTGTATTATCAGATAGTCGCAAACATATTCGGGGCAAATCACAAGACGCCAGTTGAACGATATGTTCTTCGCTGACGAGCATGTGCCCCATTTGGTTTTCTGGCTCCTTATGAAAAGCCTGTTGAATGAAAAGCCGTGCTCTTTCGCGGCGGCTTCTGCTTTCTTTGATATGTATTCCGAGGCAAGTTTTTTGTAAAATCCGTATTTCGACTTTGCATCGGCGAGTATGTCGTTCCCAGATTCTATCCGCCTGCTTTCCCTGTCTATTATGGTTTTCCGCCTGAGTTCCGGCCTGTGCGCGAATTCAAACAATTCACCGAAAAGCACAAGTTCATTTTCCTTCAGCGCGAATATCTTCTTCCTTTTGGAAAAAATTTCGAGATGCCTGTCAATCCATTTTTTCTTTTTGGCGATGATTTCCAATATGTGCTTTTCGGAAAAATTAAAAGGCACTGTAATGTCAACCGTAAGGTCGTTGCGGATTTTTATCCTGACGCTCCGCGTCGCTTTCCTGAGTACACGGTAGTTGCCGGGTATGTGGTGTTCTGTATTCAAGTAATGTTGTTTTCTTTTAATAAAATTCCGGGGAAAATAAAA
The DNA here is from genome assembly GCA_021286895.1 of Bacteroidota bacterium. Classification (GTDB taxonomy): domain Bacteria; phylum Bacteroidota; class Ignavibacteria; order Tepidaquicellales; family Tepidaquicellaceae; genus CAIKZJ01. The sequence continues at coordinate 7,723 of JAJTBN010000017.1, forward strand.
AAAGGCTGTAAGAATTACAGCCTTAATATAAATCACATTGAATTTTTCTTTAAGAGCATCCGCTTGTCGCGCCGCAACTCATGCATTTCAGGCATGTTCCGTTTCTTACCATTGTTACCTGTCCGCATTCCTGGCAGATGTCGCCGGTATAGCCCTTAAGTATGGCTTCTTCTATTTTTGCCTTATGTCCGCCGTTTCCGTTAGGAGCGGAAACAATACTTATTGGAACGTTTGTATCAGCGGTTACGGATGTTTCGGAAATCGGAGTCTGGCTTTCTTTAGGCTTCCTGACCTTTTCCTCGACTATTCTTTCGCTGTAAATTCTTTCTTCGTAATATTCAATGTCCTTATCCTTTTCTGTTTTCGCGAGAGAGTCAACAGGACTTATCCTTATTTCCTCGTCTGGAATGTGCGCAAGGTCTGATCTTCCGAGGTACGTTACCGCGAGTTCGCGGAAAATATAATCGATTATCGAAGTCGCCATCTTTATGTTCTGGTTACCGATTATAATGCCGTTCGGTTCGAAACGTGTGTAAACGAACGCGTCGACGAATTCTTCAAGCGGAACCCCGTGCTGAAGGCCGAGCGAAACGGCAATCGCGAAGCAGTTCATCAGACTCCTGAACGCGGCGCCTTCACGGTGCATGTCCACGAATATTTCGCCGAGCTGTCCGTTGTCGTATTCGCCGGTTCTGATATAAACCGAATGGTTTCCGATTTTCGCCTTCTGCGTATAACCTTTCCTTCTGTAAGGAAGTTTCCTTCTCTTCGCTATATATCTGTGAATGATTCTTTCCGCCACTTTCACGATATCGCTTGACGCTGTGACGGTTATATCGGATTTTTCTTCAAGTTCGAAGTCTTCGAATTCGTCCGCTATTCTGTTGAGAGGCTGCGATAGTTTCGAGCCGTCTCTGTAGAGCGCGTTCGACTTCAGTCCGAGCGACCATGACATCATGTACGCCTTCTTCATGTCCTCGACGGACGCGTGATTCGGAAGGTTGATTGTCTTTGATATCGCTCCGGATATAAACGGCTGAGCGGCCGCCATAATCTTGATGTGCGCATCGGACGCGATGAATCTTGTGCCTTTTTTACCGCACTTAGCGGCGCAGTCGAATATCGGATAATGCTCTTCTTTCAGGTGCGGAGCGCCTTCAATCGTCATCGTACCGCAAATGTAGTCGTTTGCTGTCTCAATCTGTTCTTTTGTATAACCGAGCGCTTTCAGTATGCTGAAATTGAAATCGTCCAGCTGCTCGTCCGTGAAACCGAGAACGTTCTTGCAGAATGAAACGCCGAGAGTATATTTGTTGAACGCGAAATTGATATCGAACACTCCGGGAAGCGATTTCTCAATCTGCTTTATGACTTCCATCGTAAAGCCCTTATCCGCAAGACTCTGCGGATTTATGTGAGGGCAGCCGATGAGCGAGCCGTATCCCTTTGTGTACTTTATAATGTCGTCTGTTTCGCTGTCTGTATAACCGAGTTTCTTAAGCGCCGGAGGAATTGATTCGTTTATAATCTTGAAGTATCCGCCGCCTGCAAGTTTTTTAAACTTAACGAGGGCAAAATCAGGCTCGACGCCGGTCGTATCGCAGTCCATGAGAAGTCCGATAGTTCCGGTAGGCGCGATAACCGTAACCTGCGCGTTCCTGAAGCCGTATTTCTCGCCGAGCGCGAGCGCTTCTTCCGCGTCTTTTCTTGCCGCGTCAAGAAGGTCGTCGTCAATGCAGAATCTCTTGTTAATGCCCATCGGATAAATCGAAAGTCCTTCGTATTCTTTCTTGTTTGTGTTGAATGCCGCGCGCTTGTGGTTTCGAATCACGCGGAGCATGTTGTCGCGGTTTTCTTCGAACTTATCAAAAGGTCCGAGTTCGCGCGCCATTTCCGCCGACGTCGCGTACGCTTTCATGTGAAGAATCGCGGTGATGCATCCCGTCAGCGATAATGCTTCGGGAGAATCGTAAGGAATTCCGAGTATCATTAATAGTGCGCCGAGGTTCGCATAACCGAGACCCAGCGTTCTGTAATCGTAAGATAAAACGGCTAAGTTGCTGCTCGGGAACTGAGCCATCAGCACGCTGATTTCAAGTACTACCGTCCATAACCTTGTCGCGTGTCTGAACGCTTCGATGTCAAATTTCTCCGTATCGAAATTGTAGAATTTCATTAAATTCAGCGACGCGAGATTGCATGCCGTATCGTCGAGAAACATGTATTCGCTGCACGGGTTAGATGCCTTTATCTCGCCGCCTTTCGGGCAGGTGTGCCATTCGTTAATCGTTGTGTGGAACTGTATTCCCGGGTCGGCGCACGACCAGGCGGAATACGCTATGTCGTCCCAGAGTTTTCTTGCCTTCAGTACCTTCGCGGGTTTCGGCGCGCGGCTTTCCGCCGCCGATTTTTGCAGTTCGGTTCTCCAGTACAGATTCCAGTCCGCGTCCATTTCGACCGCTTTCATGAACTCATTCGTGGCGCGGACGCTGTTGTTTGAGTTCTGGCCTGATACCGTCGCGTACGAATCGGAATTCCAGTCTGTGTCATACGTCGGTATGAATATTTCCTTGAAGCCGAGTTTCGCGAGATGAATCACTCTCTCTATATAATTCTCGGGTATAAATGCCTTACGGGCTTCTCTGACTGCCTGCGCTAACGCCTTGTTGGCGGCTCTGTCGGTGCCGTCATTTTCAGGATGAACGCTGTTGCAGGCTGCAAGTATTTTATTAAGGTGGTGGTTGAGCGTCTTCGAACCCGCTACGAGCGCCGCCACTTTTTCTTCTTCTACAACTTTCCAGTTGATAAAATCTTCTATGTCGGGATGGTCGAGATCAAGCACGACCATCTTCGCTGCTCTCCGTGTTGTGCCTCCTGATTTAATCGCCCCCGCGCTTCTGTCGCCTATCTTGAGGAACGACATAAGTCCCGATGATTTTCCCCCGCCGCTCAGGTGTTCCCCAGAGCCTCTTATTTGCGAGAAGTTCGAACCCGTTCCCGAGCCGTATTTGAAAAGCCTTGCTTCTCTTACCCAAAGGTCCATGATGCCGCCTTCGTTAACAAGGTCGTCGCTTACAGACTGAATGAAACACGCGTGCGGCTGGCAGTGAGAGTACGCGTCTGTCGAGCGCGTCAACTCTTTCGAATCGGGGTCAACATAAAAATGCCCCTGCGAAGGTCCTGTAATGCCGTACGCCCAGTGAAGGCCCGTATTAAACCATTGAGGGGAATTCGGGGCGGAAAACTGCATAGCAAGCATGAAAAACAGCTCATTATAGAAGTTTTTCGCGTCTTCCTCCGTGTCAAAATATTTATACTTCCAACCCCAATACGTCCAGCATCCGGCGAGCCTGTTAAAGACCTGACGGGAATCGTTCTCTCCCGAATACATGTCCTTTTCATCCTGTACGTGAATTCTTTCTGTGTCTATCTCGCTTCTTTGCAGCCATTCAGGAACTCCCTCTTCGTAAACTTTTTTCAATGCCTTCGGAACGCCGGCTTTACGGAAATATTTTTGCGCGATTATATCTGTGGCAACCTGAGACCAGTGTTTGGGAACAATAACGTTGTTCATTTCGAAGACAACAGAGCCGTCGGGATTTCTGATAATGGATGAGCGTTTATCGTATTCTATATCGGTGATTGAATGTAAACTTGTAAAGTAATTTTTAATCCTCATTGTAATCTGTACCTGTTGTGTTCCTCAGAAAATGTTTTAAGTTATTTTAAAGAAATTGTATTAGATATGTTGCCTGTAATTTAAATGAAATAAATTTAAAATCAAACAGCAGGAAAAAATTTTTTTCCGGATTTTGTACTTGACTTTATAAAATTTTAGGTATGAAATTTTTTGGCACAGAAATATCCGGACTCAAGGCTTGAAAATACAAAAAAGACAGTCTCATTACTGTGTTCGGAAACGTGGCATGAGTATGCGTTTGAAGTATGCCGTCTCCTGAAACCTTTATCAGCGCTGCATTTTAGGCGGTATGCCTTCGGGAATGCGTTTGAGAACTGATAATAATGCCCGTTATCCTTTGAAACGCCTGTAAATTTTATTGCAACGGAAGTGCATAAAAAGTTTACGGCGCGGACTGCTCATCTCGCGTTTTTTTATTTGAACTTAATAACTGTTTTTGTCCCCGCTTCGTCGGTTTTATTATTACCTTATTTTATATTTTATTGATACCGAAAAAATACTATTTTAAAAGATTATTTGTAAATAAGGTTAATATTAATCATGGCAAAATCAAAGACTCCTCAGGTTAAAGGCAGAGAAAAAATCGCGTCAACCGAAAAGGAAAAAACAGGTCTCGAATTCTTCGACGATAATAAACCCGCGATTCTTTTTTCGCTCCTCGGCGTTGTCATAGTCGCGCTTCTTCTTTTCTTCAGCAAGGGCGTTTTCGAAGGAAAAGTTTTCGCCTCCGCGGATAATCTTTCTCCGCTAAGTTTCAAAACGTTCCTCGACGACGCTAAAGCGCAGGGGATTTTCCCGCTCTGGATTCCGTATATCTTCATGGGTATGCCATCGCTCGCTTCGATGACAGCCGCGCTTCCGTCGGCAATGAATTTCTACTCCTTTATCTGGGATAAGGTCTTCGAGGCAATCTCAAACGGCAACCTCTTTGCCCTTACTCTGCCTTACTATTTTATTTTTGCCATTACTCTTTTCTTCTACGCTAAATATAAATTTAACAATAATTTAATAGCTCTTTTCTCTTCGCTCCTCGGCGTTTTCGCCACGGGCATAGTGCAGTTGATTATAGTCGGACACCATACTAAAATGATGACTTTCGCTCTGTTCCCGCTCATACTTTTAATCGTAGAAAAAACAGCGGACGAAGAGGAAAAGTCATGGTGGAGAATGCTCTTTTATCTCGGTGTGCTTTCGGTTACGATGTTCATTCAATTGCATTTTCATCATATTCAGATGCTCTATTATTCGTTCATGATGATAGGCATCTATCTTGGTTATCTTTTAATCTATGCTTTTGTTAAGAAACTCCGGAAAGCGAATATTGTCAAGGCAGTAGTTCTTTTTGTAGCGGCGCTCTTTATCGCCGTGGCGATGGATGCAGATATTATTATGTCGATGAAGGAGTACAGCAAGTATTCTATGCGCGGCGAATCGAGCATCACACAGAAAGTCGAAAATAAGACAAACGAAAAACCGCTGAGTTACGATTATGCCACAAGTTGGTCTTTCAGCCCGGGAGAAGTTCTCACGTTCGCGCTTCCTTACTATTACGGATTCGGCAGCGTCGAAATCAAAGGACAGCGCGCTAATCTTTACTGGGGACAGATGCCGTTCACGGACTCGCCCGTTTACTTCGGTGTGATTGTTCTCGTTCTTGCAATAGCGGGCATATCTCTTAACTTTAAGAAAAATCCCTTTGTTCAGGCGTCGACATTTATTATAGTGTTCTTCCTGTTTCTTTCATTCGGCAAAACACTTCCGCTCATATACGATTTGTTCTACAACTATATGCCGTATTTCAGCAGTTTCCGTGCGCCGGTGATGATTCATTATTACATGGACCTTGCAATACTTATTATGGCGGGATACGGACTGAAGTCTGTGATTGAAATGATTAAACAGGCGGACAAGCAAAAAACTCTGCTCCGTACCGCTTATATCGCAGGCGGAATCGGTGTTCTGTTCCTGCTTATTTCCGTTTTCGGGTTTGAATCATCATACACCGATTCTGTAGTAAACGGACCGCTTGCCCAGAAACTCGCGGCGCAGGGATATCCCGCGCAGCAGATATCGGGATACCTCAAACAGCAGGTTGCTCCTAATGCCTACGAAAACATAATATCTGACCTCAGACTTCATGGATTTCTCGTTCTTATCGTGGCGGCGCTGATTCTTCTTTATGCGCAGAAAAAAGTCGCAAGAAACGTTATGCTGCTCTGTATCATTATTATAGCGCTGTTCGACCTTCTCAGCGTTACGTCGAAGACAATGCACTGGGACGACAAAAAACAGAGGGATGATTTTGTCGCCGAAACGGATTATACAAAATGGCTGCTCGGCAAAGAACCTGAAACTTATAACTACCGCGTCGCGCAGATGAACAAGGGAAACCTCGTTACAACGAACGACCTCGCGTATTACAGGCTGCATCAGTTCAACGGCTATCAGGGCGCGAAACTCAGAATCTATCAGGACGCAGTCGACGTAGCCGGAGGCGAAAACCCGATGCTGCTCGGTCTCGCGAACGTGAAATATATTATTTCGGATTCGCCGATGAAGGACACAACGGTCTATACCGAAGTGTTCAAAGGCTCTAACGTTATCTACCAGAACAAACTCGCGATGCCGCGCTCTTTCTTCGTGAGCGAGAACAAGGTCGAGACTGGCATCAATATACTAAACGCCGTCAAGACAGGTTCGTTCGACCCGCGCAAAACCGCGTTCACGGAAAAGAACATCGACGCGAAAATCGACGCGCCGGATTCGACAGCGTATTCAAAGATTTCAAACTTCGGAATTCAAAACATTGAGTACGACGTTAACGCGAGCGGTAACAACCTTCTCGTCCTCTCGGAAATTTACTACCCCGCGGGCTGGAAGGCTTACATTGACGGAAACGAGACGGAGATTTACAAGACAAATTATTTTATGCGCTCAGTTATCGTGCCGAAAGGAAAACATAAAATAGAATTTAAGTTTTATCCCGAAACATATTATACCGGAAAGAAAATCAGCATAGCGGCTAACATACTCGTAACACTGCTGCTTGTCGGAGGAATCGCGGGAGTATTCATATCGAGGAAAAAAATAACAACCGGTTCAACGGATTCCGGACAACAAACATCATAATATGTTCAAAAAAATCTTAATTGCTAACAGGGGGGAAATAGCGGTAAGGATTATTAATACCGCGCGCGAGATGGGTATAAAGACCGTAGCGGTGTACTCGGATTTCGACAGGTATTCGATGTACGCGAAACTTGCCGACGAGGCTTACCACATCGGCGAATCGCCGGCGGCAAAGAGTTATCTTCTCGCCGATAAGATTATTGAGGTCGCGAAAAAATCCGGCGCCGAAGCGATTCACCCGGGTTACGGCTTCCTTTCCGAACGCGCTTTCTTCGCGAAGATGTGCGAGGAGAACGGGATTAAGTTTATCGGACCTCCGCATACGGCAATAGAAGACCTCGGCAGTAAGACTAAAGCAAAACAACTGGCGGTTAAGCACAATGTGCCTGTCGTAGCGGGAACCGAACACGCGATTAAAGATGCCGAAGAGGCAAAGTCGGTAGCGCTGAAAATCGGATTTCCGGTTATGATAAAAGCGTCAGCGGGCGGCGGCGGCAAGGGTATGCGCGTCGTGCGCTCGGTGGATGAACTCGAAAGCGCTCTGAGAATGGCGCAGAATGAGGCGCGTTCCGCGTTCGGAGACGACAGTGTTTTCATCGAAAAGTATGTCGATTCTCCGAGGCACATAGAGTTTCAGATTCTTGTGGATGAACATGGTAACGCCGTTCATCTCGGCGAGCGCGAATGCTCGATGCAGAGAAGACACCAGAAAATAATAGAAGAAACACCTTCGTCCATAATGGACTCCGACCTCCGCCACAGAATGGGCGAATGCGCGAAGACAATCGCGCTTGCCGCGGGATACTGCAACGCGGGAACGGTCGAGTTTATGGTGGACAAAGACAAAAATTTCTACTTCCTCGAAGTGAATACCCGTCTGCAGGTTGAACACCCCATCACGGAAATGAGAACGGGACTCGACCTCGTTAAAGAGCAGTTGAAAATCGCTTCAGGCGAAAAACTTTCCATCAAACAGGAAGAAATAAAGTTTAACGGCGCGGCTATCGAATGCCGAATCTGCGCCGAAGACCCCGACAGCAACTTCATGCCTTCGACGGGCAAACTTACTTACATAGGAAGAAACCTCGGCAACGGAATGCGCGAGGATACGGGAATCGAGCAGGGCAACGAGATTTCGATTTACTACGATTCGATGATTGCGAAACTAATTTCCTACGCTCCGGACAGGAACCTCGCCATAGAGAAAATGGAAAGAGCGCTCAGGAATTATACAGTAGTCGGCGTCAAGACGAACATAAGTTTTCTTCTCAACCTTCTGAAATGCCCGGAATACATAGAGGGCGACTACAACACTCAGTTCGTCGAAAGGGTTTTCCTTCCGAGGCTCGAAGCCGCGAAGAAGGAAATCGACGTAACTCTTCAGAAAGCACTTTCGCTTGCCGGAATTCTTTTCAAGAGCCGCAACGAAAAATCGTACAACGGAAAGACTGAAAAGAAGAAGAGCAAGAAAGGCGGCTGGCTCGGCAGAAAGGAACTGCATAACTGATGAATAAATACTTCATTAATATTGACGGCGTGGAAACGCCTATAGAGGCTGACTTCGGCGATAATGAAATTCAATTCAAAGACCTTGGCAAAGATGAATTCGTTTACAGGTTTATCACCGACGACCTGCTTCTTTTGAGGGTCGACCATAAGAATTATCTCGTTAAGGCGGAGCATGTTCACGACAGCGACATGAAGAATACAGAATTCCTTCTCGAGTACAATTCGAAAGCGTATAAGGTCGTCTGTAAAAACGAACTTGAAATCCTTACTGAGAAATTCGCGGCAAGCAGGGGAGGAGTCAAAATAAAGAACGAACTCGTTTCGCCCATGCCCGGAGCAATAGTTAAAATCAACGTTAAGGAAGGCGACGAAGTAAAAAAAGGCGACGTGCTCGTAGTTCTCGAGGCAATGAAGATGGAGAACGAACTTAAAGCCGCCGCGGACTGCAAAGTACAGAAAGTGCTTGTCGAGGAGAAAACTCCCGTCGACAAGAATCAGGTATTAATAAAATTCGAGGTTTAGTATGCAGGCAATACTGGCTTTTATGTCCCTGTTCGCGGCAGTGATACCGATGGTTTCGTACCTGCTTATAATCTGGTGGATGGACAGGAATGAACGCGATCCGTTCTGGATTGTGTTTCTTAATTTCTTCTGGGGCGCTTCGGGCGCTATTATACTCGGTATTATAGGAAGTATAATTTTTCAGATTCCCTTGACGCTCGGCATACAAGCGTTCTTCGGAGCGGATTCGGCGGAACTAAGCAACCTCTCGGGCGCTATAGTAACGGCTCCGCTCATCGAGGAATTCACGAAAGGCATGTTCGTCGTTATTATGTCTTTCTCGAGAAAATTTGACGGCGTCGTCGACGGCGTCGTTTACGGCGGCGCGATTGGTCTCGGATTCGGGATGACGGAAAATTTTCTTTACTTCCTCAGTTACGGAAGCGAGCCCGGTTCGTGGCTGACGCTTGTGATAATCAGGACTCTCTTCTCCGCGGTTATGCACTGCATGTCGACGGCTACTTTCGGAGGGTTCATAGGTTTCGCGAAATTCAAACCGGTGGGACTGAAACTCTTCCTCGTTCCTCTGGGATATATTGCGGCGGTGTTCCTGCATTTCTCATGGAACCTTTCTGTCAGTTTTGAGGAAACAACCCTGCTCGGTTTTCTCTTTCTCATTATGTATTTCTTCTCCTGGCTGGCTGTGTTCCAGATTGCGCTTTACATGGAGGCTAAATCGATAACGAAAGAACTTACCGACGAATCGTCAAGAGGACTTATACCCGCCGAACACCTGAAATACCTGCCCTTCGTATCGCGAAGGAATAAATACGGCTGGTGCCCGCAGGGCATTAACCAGAAAGATTACGTGAAAAGTTCGGTGATGCTCGCGATGAGAAAGTATCAGGCGAAACACCTGAAAGGAAAACTCAAAGCGTCTTATGAACAGGAAATAGAACAGTTAAGATACGCTATCCAGATGATGTTTTATAACGCGCACATGAATTATTATTATAATCAAAAAGCGCAGACATAAATGTCACTGACAGACAAGGTTATCAAAAATACGTATTATTATATATTCGCGCAAATTGCTGCATTAATAATACCGCTAGTCCTTACTCCATATATAATATATAAAATAGGCGAACAACAATTCGGCATTTACGCGATTGTTCTTGGTTTTACGACTTCGTTCGGATTGTTCGACTTAAGCCTTTCATCTTCGTTTATTAAGTTCATATCTGAACATTTCAATAAAGAGAATTATACCGAACTCAACAGGACCTTGAATACGGGATTCCTGTTTTATCTATTGTTTTCTGTCATAATATGTTCTGCAGGATTCGTTCTCAACGATACACTGTTGGGGCTCATAAACATTCCCGACAATCTTAAGGTTGCTGGTAGAAACTCTCTTAACATCGCGCTTCTGATTTTTTTCGTGAACAACGTTTTCATGATTTACGGGTCGGTTTTAATTGCAGTACAGAAAATGTACATGACAAGCCTGATCTCAACAATTACCGCATTCATCAACCTTGCGCTTGTCTTTGTTTTTCTTACGGCGGGCTTTGGTGTAGAGGGAATTCTGCTCAGTCAGCTTGCCACCTCACTTATAAACTCAATAGCGATTTTAATCCTCGCAAAAAAATCCGTTCCGTCATTAAAACTGACGGAAAGATCCTTCAGTTCGAAATCATTTCGCGAAATGGGCAAGTTCGGTATTCAGATGCAGGTCTCGAAACTGGCAGGTTTCTTTTCCGAAAAGTATGATGAATTTCTTCTTGGTTTTTTCAGTGTTCTGAACAACGTTACTTTCTTCAATATAGGCACAAGACTGTTGAGATTGGCAAGATTCCTTCCGATGCAGTTAATAATTCAAGTGGCTCCCGTCGCCGCCGAATTAAATGCAAAAGAGGAAAAGGAAAAAATTGGCATGCTGTTCGATGATGCCGTCAAATACCTGACTCTCGTATCCGTTCCTTTCGCGGCATTCATGTTCGCATTTGCCGACGAAATTGTTGCAGTGTGGATGGGGCCGGGGTTCGGCATTTCTGCGCATATTCTGAGAATTCTTCTCGCCGCGCAATTGATTAATTTGATAATATCCTCGCCGGGAAATTCGATTATACCGAACACAGGGGTGCCGAAATATCAGATGTATGAAGGGCTCATACATCTTGGAATTAATGTTGTGTTTAGTTTTGTTTTTATAAAATATTACGGCATTGTCGGAGCGGCATACGGAAACGGAATAGCGACCGTTCTATCATCTGTTTATATATTTTTCGTCTCCGTCATTTATTTCCGCAAGAAGCCATCAGAGGTGTTTGTGAAGGATTATCTCACGCCTATCATTATTGGAATTTCTGTATCGGGAATTCTCTATCTGCTCTGCAGGATATTTTATGTTTCAGGGATTGCAGCCGAAGGCAGACTGAACGGCCTTTTACTTCTTACGGTTCTATTTGTCGTGTTCATAACGGCGTATGTATTTATTATACTTTCATCGGGCTACCTGAACGAAAGGAATAAATCCGTTCTCTCGAGAATGCTTTCGCGTTTCGCGCCTTCTTCGTTCAAAAATCAAGCAGATCCTCCGTATAGCGAATATGCAGGAGAAAAAGTCAGCATATTCGTACTTACATATAATAAGAGCAAACTGCTCGAAAGATGCCTGAAATCACTCTCGGGGACTCTCGACGGAGTTAATTATGAAATTCTCATTTTCGATAACGCATCGACCGACGGGACGAAAGAACTTACTGAAAGATTCGCCGCGGAAAACGCGAAAGTGCATCTGCATCGCAGCTCTGAAAATCTCGGCAACAACGCGAAGAGTCTTGCTGCCGAAATGTGCGGCGGAGATTATCTAATAGGTGTTGATGATGATATAATTTCATTTCCGGAACACTGGATTCAGAATATGATAGCCGCGTACAAATCCGTACCATTCATGGGATACCTTGTCGCCGACGTCGTCCAGGACGATAAAACCAACGGAGCGAAATTCGGAGAAGAAAATTACAATGACGTTCCATATCATGGCGGAAAAATCATTATACAAGAAGGTCCCGCGGGAGGATGGTGCTTCATGATATCGAGAAAAGTTTATAATGAGTGCGGCAGGCTACTCAAGCTGAACGACAGGAAATTCGTGTTCGAAGACGGCGACTATCAGCTTCGCGCCCACAATAGAGGGTTTAAGACTGGCATATTGAAAGGTGTGAAAGTATATCACGCTACGGGCGAATATTTTAACAGTGAATTTGGTAACCCGCATTCGGGTAAATATTTCGACGCTGTGAAAAAACTCCCACTTTCTTATGTTGTGATCCGAAAAATAAAATCCATAACCAGTTTAAAGGGCTACATAAGAAAAATTCTTACCCTATCCGGAAAAGGCAGACAATGACAAGAATCTCAGTAATAATAGTTAACTATAATACGGGTTTTCTCCTGGGAACCTGCATTTCTTCAGTAATGAAATACGAAGACGTCTCGGATATGGAATTCATAATTGTGGATAACGCTTCAACGGACAATTCACGTGAAATAATAAACACTCTCACTCAGAAGCATGCCGGCGTAAAAACGGTTTATCTGGACTCTAACCGCGGTTTCGGTTATGCGAACAACAGAGGAGTAGATATAGCCTCTGGCGGGTTCGTACTGATTCTGAATTCTTGAAACACTTATGTGGAATATGGACAGAGATAATTCTGTGTCAGCTTCAACAATCATGCTATACGGTGATGACGGAAAATTCCAGTATGGTTATTATCAACAATATCCAACTTTAAGACAGTACTTCTATTTCTATTCCGTCCTGTCAAAACTTTTTTTCAAAAAAGAAAAACTCCAAAAAAAACATCTGTATTATTTCGTCGATGAAAGGTCAGTGGGCGGCGTTTCATTGCCTCAAATTCCGGGTGCGTTCATTTTTCTGAAGAAAAGCATGTATGAGGAACTAAAAGGGTTTGACGAAAGGTTCTTTCTTTTTTTTGAGGATGTTGATTTAAGCAGAAGGCTTAATAAACGCGGGAGACTTTTACTGAATACTTCACTGAGGGTAAAACATCTCGGAGCGTCCAGTATGGAGACGAGAACGAATTACAAAATTTACGGTTATTTCATACTCAGCTTCTTAAAATATTACCGTGTCACGGGAAAGAAAATTCCCTATTTGTTTCTATCCTTTTCGGTTTATACGAATTCAATCGTTAAAATAATCCTTGAGTATAGTAAGAAACCGTTCGGACTTAGCGATGCAAATGTTATTAAAGTTCACCGTTATATATTAAGCAATTTCAACAACTGAATGAATAATTTCGTATCAGTGATAATACCCAATTACAACGGGATGGAACATCTCGGGGAATGTCTCGGTTCTCTCATTGAACAAACCTTCGGGAGTTTCGATATAACCGTAGTCGACAACGGCTCGACTGACAATTCCGTGAATTTCATAACAGAAAATTATCCATCCGTAAATGTTCTGAAACTTAACAGAAATTACGGGTTCGCTAGGGGAGCAAACGAAGGCATAAAAAACGTGCTCATGAATACCTGTTCGGAGTACATACTTCTTCTCAACAATGACGTTGTTTGCAGCAGGGATTTCATTGAAAACTTTCTGAAGGGATTTAAAAACAAAAACGTTTTGTCCTGCGCCTGCAGGATGATGAATTATTATGACAGGACTGTTATCGACGACTGTGGCATAACTTTCAACAGGTATGGTCATCCATTTGCACTATGTCATGGTGAAAAATACGACGCATCCTTCAAGAGAGGGGAAGGTATTACCGGATGCTGTGCTGGCGCTGGATTATACAAAAAGGAAGTATTCAAGAAAATCGGTTTATTTGATGAAAATTTTATAGCATATTATGAAGACGTTGACCTGGCGGTGAGGATAAAAATTCAGGGTTACGAATGCGGATATGCGGATGATGCTGTTTGTTATCACAAAAGAGGGGGCTCGTATGGAAAAGTTAAATTCTACGATACTGAAATGTGCAGTCGCAACCTTGTTTTTATCTGGGCGAAGAATTATCCAGTGGGCTTTATTTTCAGAAAAACACCTCTTTTTATTTCAGGCGAGATAAGAAGGTATCACCATCTATTGAAAAACTTTTTTTTAAGAGAAGCTCTGTTTTCATTTAAAGGACTTATTAGGGGAGTGTGCGGAGTTTTGGGTATGTTAAAAAAACGAAGGATGTATTCTTCAGCCGAAAAGGAAATTTGCGAAAAAATATTCTGATGGGCAAAATAGTTGACATAGTAATCCCTACGTACAACGGGTTGGAGAACCTGAAGATGGTTCTTGAATCGGTTAACTCACAGTCTCATATGGATTTCAGGATTATTGTTGTCGACAACGCCTCAACAGATGGTTCGTCCGATTATATTAAAAAGAATTATCCGAATTCTGTGGTCATTACAAATCCCGAAAATTACGGTTTCGCAAGGGCGGTCAATACTGGAATAAACTATTCGCTGGATATAGAGGATTCTGAATTTGTTCTGCTTCTCAATAACGACATAGAACTTGATAAAAATTTTCTTGCCCACGGAATATCATCGTTTGATATTTCGGAATGTATAAGCAGCGTCGCGGTGAAAATGATGAATTTTTACAGTCGTGGCGTAATAGACGATACCGGCGACTTTCTCAAGTCAAACGGTGGTTCGCCGATGCCAAGAGGGTCGGAGGAAACAGATATAGGACAGTACGATAAGCCTGAATACATTTTCAGCGCCTGCGCGGGCGCAGCGTTCTATAGAAAATCCGTGTTTCGGAATGCGGGGAAGTTCGACGAGGATTTTTTTGCGTACCTCGAGGATGTCGACTTCGGTTTTCGTTTGCAGCTTTACGGATACAAATGCTACTATAATCCCGCGTGCATATGCTATCACAAACGGGGAGATACATCCGGAAAAATAAAAGGCCTCGTGGTGGAATATTCCGAAAAGAATCTCATCGCGCTGAGGCTCAAGAACTATCCACTATCTATTTACATGCTGCATTCGCCGTTTTTTTTCGCTGCAAGACTGTCAAGATACTTCCGGTTTTTATTCTTCTACCCGAAGGGCGTTTTTGCATCTGCGCTGAAAGGGTATTTTAAAGGACTTCGCGAAATACCGTCAACGCTCCGCAAAAGAAATGAAATAATGAAGAACAGGAAAGTTACCACGTCTTATATAATCGGAATGTTCAAATGAAAACTGTCATATTCTAGATATTGATTTATAATTTCAACGGATATCAGTTCTCCATAGGCGTGTGAATTAATATCTGTACAGTCGTATCAAAATATTAAGCTTATAATACTGAATATTGATCTAAAGTATGAAATTAACAGTTTCCGTACGGAAGACAACTGGTGGATGCACGGAAGGTTTATCTCCAGCATGATAAATTTCTTTGAAATACATTACGGTGAAAAAGCGGCAAAAAAACTTGAATGTTTTTCGGCTTTTAATTCACGTATAATTATACTTTCTGAAAAAATTAAATCGCTGTTCGGAAAAAAAGACGAATACAGGATGAAGAAACACACATACTTTCTCGAATTGCTGAAAGGCAGGAAATGACTGGCATAGTAATTCCGAATTATAACGGCATTTCCCATCTCAAGGACTGCCTTGAATCACTGCGGAAACAGGATTTCAGGGATTTCAGAACTGTAATGGTGGATAACGGCTCGTCCGACGATTCCGTCAGTTTTACAAAAGAGAATTATCCCGAAGTTGAGATACTGAGAATAGATGTAAACGCGGGGTTCGCTCCCGCCGTGAACAAAGGCATAAAACATCTTCTCGAAAACAAGGAAATAAAACACATACTGCTTCTGAATAACGATATTGAATGCGCGCCCGGTTTTCTGGGCGAAATGATAAAAGGATTTGCGGATGAAAATACTGGAAGCGTTGCCTGCAAGATGATGAATTTTTTTGACCGTGACGTTATTGACGCAGCCGGGGATTTCCTGAGCGAAAGACGCTCGCCGTGGGCGAGAGGCAACGGCGAAAAAGACGAAGGGCAGTATAACGAACCCGGATATGTGTTCGGAGCATGCGCCGGCGCGGCAATGTACAAAAGGGAAGTGTTCGAAAAAGCCGGTTACATAGACGAGGATTTCATTTCGTATTTCGAAGACGTCGATTTCGCGTTTCGCCTGCAATTGCACGGGTTTAAGTGCTATTACGTTCCTTCCGCGGTTTGCTATCATAAAAGAGGCGCGACGACCGGACAATGGAAAGGGTACGAAACAAAAATGTGCGAAAGAAATCTTGTGGCGCTCCGGCTGAAGAATTATCCCGCTTCACTTTACGCGAAGAACTTTATTTTTTTTGCCGCCGCGAGAATTAAAAGATATCTGTTGTTTTTCTTCGTATCTCCCGCGAGAGCGTATTATGCTTTTGCAGGATACCTGTCAGGCCTTATGCAGATTCCGAAAATACTCGCTAAGAGAAGCGTGATTCAGAAAAATATCTCCGTTGATAAAAAATATATAGTTTCACTTTTTAAGGATAATCCGGTTAAAAACTGATATGGGCGCGGACTTTTCAATAATAATAGTCAACTACAGGCAGTGCATATTTCTGGAAAGATGCATCTCTTCCATTGAACAGTTTCTGAAATCCGTATCTTATGAAATTATAATCGTCAACAATTCTCCGGAAGAAGACTTATCCGATTTGTCGGAACACAGGGAAATTAAATTGATTGAGAGCAGTAATGTCGGATATGCTGCGGCAAGCAA
This sequence comes from Bacteroidota bacterium, assembly GCA_021286895.1. Lineage (GTDB taxonomy): Bacteria > Bacteroidota > Ignavibacteria > Tepidaquicellales > Tepidaquicellaceae > CAIKZJ01. The sequence continues at coordinate 24,337 of JAJTBN010000017.1, forward strand.
TCTCGCGGTTAAAAACTCCGGAGGCAGGTTTCTGTTTTTTCTGAATCCTGATACTCTTATCGAGAATGATTTCGGCAAACTGCTTTTGAATCTCCTCGAAGACGCGAAGACAGGCGCCGCAGGACTGAAACTCTTTTACCCGGACCGCGTTTTTCAGGTTTCTTTCGGCAGGGAAGTCTGCTTTGCCGGAGAGAAAGCCAATAAGAAAACGGAAAAATATTATCACAGAAAGGAGCTTGACAAACTCTCGGCGCTTGCCGGTAAATATAACTCTGTTTCTGAAGTCGACTGGGTCAGCGGCGCGGCGTTAGCTGTTCCGCGCAGTGTGTTCGATGAAGTGAACGGTTTCGACGAGAATTTCTTTCTTTATTATGAGGATGCCGACCTGTGCAAGAGAATCAGGGAAAAAGGTTACAGAATCCTTTTCGTTCCCGAAGCGCATGTGATTCATTTCAAGGGCGAAATTACCAACGCCGCGTTTTCGGGCACAGCCTATGTCGAGGCAAAAAAATCGCAGTTCAGGTATTACAAAAAACACTGCGGATTAACAGACAGGCTCCTGCTTAGGTTTTATATGGTTTTCAGGTATTCGCTTCTTTCATTGTCTTTTAAAAAAATATATTTCAAACTTCTCGGTGTGGCGCTCGGACTTAAATGATTGACGTAAAAAAAATACTTGTCTTAAAACTCTGCTGTTTCGGCGATATCGTATTTATTACTCCGGCGATAAAGTCGCTCAAATTAAATTATCCCGAAGCGGAAATAACGCTCATATCGTCGTCTTGGATTAAGAATCTTTTTCCGCTCGTTGAAAGCGCCGACAGGCTTATTGTTTACGACCCGCCGTCTGAAAACGAAAGCCTCTTCAGGAGAATAAAAAGCGCTTTGTCGCTGATAAGAATACTCCGGAAAGAAAAGTTCGACCTTGCATTTCTCGGACACAGAAATAATGTATTCGGTGTAATCCTGTTCCTTTCAGGAATAAAGGAAAGGCTCGGTTTCAGCGAAACAAAGTTCATGAATGTTACGGCGCCGTTCAGCCATAATCTGAAGGA
>JAJTBN010000238.1 GCA_021286895.1 Bacteroidota bacterium
CACTATGACAATTCCGAAAAGCGAATACCTAAAGGAAGTTGACAAAGTCCACAATTACATAATCGGCGAAGGAAAGAAATCGGCAGTCGGGGTATTGAAGACTCTGATGCTGGAGCACGCAGAAAATGAAGAGTACGAAAGGGCGGCGCTCCTGCGCGACCGCCTGCAGGATATACAGAAGGTAATGAGTTACCAGAAAGTGATTACTTCCGCTATCAACGATAAGCGTATCATTATTAAGTGCGACAACGAAGACAAGAGGGAAGTGTTCTTCATACACAACGGCAAACTAATGCGGACGATAACGCTGAGAAGGAACGACGACTTCGATCAGCGCGACGCGAAAGAGGAGATTGCCGACATAATTGAATCGCTGTACTTCTCACTGAACAAGTTCGCGAAGCATAAATACTCACAGCAGGAACTCGACGAGATTAAGGTAATATCGAACTGGCTGGCGCTGAACAGGGACAGGAATTCTTTCGTGGAACTGAACGAGAAACACAACCCTGATGAGCTGTTGCGGTTTACACTTACATGATTTGTGCCAAATCAAATATCAAATCTCAAAAATCAAAAATACAAATCAAAAATTAAAAATTGTTGGAAGTATAAACGGCTTGCTACTCTAAATTGGCAGGCTTTTTTAATATCTGGGTTAATTTTAAGATCCCCGCTAAGATCATGCGGGGATGACAATTCTTATTATTGCTAATGACTAATGACTAATTATTAATTATTAATTACTAATTACTAATTACTAATTGCTCTCAATCGAACATCGACTTGAAGAAGCCCTTCGCGTCCTTAGATTCCGGGTTGAAGTTATCGGATTTCATAAGTTCCTTAAGAAGGTTCTTTTCCTTCGCGGAGATTTTTTTCGGTATGAACACGTGAATGCGCACTAACTGGTCGCCCCGGCCTCCGCTGTTGAGGTGGCGAATGCCCTTGTCGCGCATTCTGAGTATGCTTCCCGACTGCGTGCCCGGCTCGATTTTCAGTTTCGCCTTGCTGTTCAGAGTCGGGACGACGACGTCCGCGCCGAGTATGGCGTCCATTATGCTGATATTGAAGTTAAAGATTATGTCGTCGTTATCGCGTATGAAGTATTTATGTTTTTCTTCTTCTATGAAAACAAGCAGGTCGCCCGCGTGTCCGCCTCGTACGCCCGCGTTGCCTTTTCCCTTAAGGGGGATGTACTGGCCTTCAGAGACACCTGCCGGGACTTTCACGTTTATTGTTTCGTCAGTTTTTTCCCTGCCGTCGCCGCCGCAGTTCGGGCATTTGTCGCGAATGATTTTACCTTCGCCGTTGCAGTTATGGCATTCGGATACGTTTACGAACTGTCCGAATATCGAATGCGATACCTGCCGCACCTGTCCCTGTCCGTTGCAGACGCTGCACGTAACGTAGCCGCTTCCTGATTTCGCGCCCGTTCCTCCGCAAGACGAACATGGTTTAAACTTTTTTATCTTTAATGTTTTCTCCACGCCGTCAGCGATTTCTTCGTAGGTGAGTTTGAGGGAAATCTTCAGGTCGGAGCCGGGAATTCCCTGCGAGCGTCTTCTTCCGCGCTGAGACGAACCGCCTCCGAAGATTTCGTCGAATATGCTGCCGCCGCCGAATCCTCCGAATATATCGCCGAAGTGCGAGAATATGTCGTTTATGTTGTCGAAACCCGAGAAACCCGTCTGATTAACGCCCTGATGTCCGAACTGGTCGTAACGCGAGCGTTTCTGCGGGTCGGAAAGAACTTCATACGCTTCGGCGCATTCCTTGAACGACTCTTCCGCTTCCTTGTTTCCGGGATTTCTGTCGGGATGGTATTTCATCGCGAGTTTTCTGTACGCTGATTTTATTTCATCGTTAGACGAGTTTCTTCCGACACCGAGTATTTCGTAATAATCCTTCTTTGTCATTCTTTTTCCTGTTTGTTGTCAGGTTCAGCCGATACGATTACCTTCGCGAACCTTATAACTTTGTCTTTTAGTTTGTATCCCTTTTCCGCTACGTCCACGACTGTATGCGGCGGAACATCCTCGCGCGGCACCTGAAGCAACGCGTCGCATGTGTTTACATTGAATTCTTTTCCGATAATATCTATTTCCTCGAGGCCTTCGCTTACGAGAACATTTTTGAACTTATCGTAAATTAAAAGCACGCCCTGTTTTAATGTTTCGAAATCCTTCGTTTCGCCCTTCTCAACAGATTCGATTGAGCGGTTAAGGTCGTCGTAAACCGGAAGAAGTTGTTTTACGATGTTTTCCGAAGCGTATTTAAGATAACCAGTAATCTCTCCGTCGGTTCGTTTCTTGTAATTCTCAAACTCCGCGGCTTTTCTCAGAAGTGTGTTCTTGTATTTTTCCGCTTCATCTTTGAGTATTTCGATTTCTTTTATTAGAAGTTCTTCTTTTGTTTCTTCCTTTGATTCGTGCTTTTTGCTGTTCAAATCTTCATGCTGTTCTTTATTCTTTTCGTTTTTCTTGTTCAACGTTTTAAGTCTCCTTTATTTTATTAATTCAGAAATTAGTTTTGACGTATATTCAACGAGTGAAATCATTTTCGCGTAATTCAGGCGCTTCGAGCCGATTATGCCTATCTTGCCGGAAACGTCGCCGAGCGAATAATCTTTGCAGACAATGCTGTAATCTTTAAGTTCCTTCTCGTAGTTCTCCGAGCCTATCTTCACGTTCACCGCGTTTTTCCCCTTGCCCGGGTCCTGAAAAATGTGGATTACGAGATTTTTATTTTCAGTCAGAGAAACGATGTTCTTGAAATTCTTTATATCCTCGAATTCCGGATGCGCGATTATTTCGCCCGTACCGGAGATGTAAATCTTCTTTCCTTTTTCGTCCTCGTCATGGATTTTGCCGATTGAGTCGAAGAAAAGCTGAATGAGTTCCGGCTCGTCGCTGCGAAGGTCATTAATCCTTTCCTTGAACGTTTCGCGAATCTGCAGAAGCGTAAGTCCCGAGAGCCTTTCGTTAAGTATCTGCGCTATCCTGTCGATTCTCGGCATGTGAAGTTCTTTTTCGACTTCCATGATAAGAGTCTTCACATAACCAGATTTAATAGTGATAACAATCAGGAGCCTGTTCGATGAAATGTTCAGAACCTCGAGTTTTTCAAAAACTCCTGAACTCAGGAACGGCTGAGTTACGACGGCGAGCTGGTGAGAAATTTTGCTTAATATCTGCGAAGTCGCTGAAAAAAGATCGTCCGAACTGAAAATTGTATTTTTCGAATCGTCGATTTTCGTTTTAATGTACTCGATTTCCGATTCATTCAGTTCTTCCCTGTTCATAAGTTCGTCGACATAGAATCTGTATCCTTTGTCAGTCGGCTTTCTGCCCGCGGAAGTATGGGGTGTTTCGAGTAATTCCATATCCTCGAGGTCGCTCATAACGTTCCTAATAGTGGCGGACGACAGGTTAAGGCCGGTCTGTTTGGATATAATCCTCGACCCTACGGGCAGTCCGTACATGATGAAATTCTCCACTATATACCGCAGAACTTCTTTTTCCCTATTTGAAAGATTATCACTCATTAAAATAACGCAACAATAAATTTAACATATTCATTCGAATTTATAAATTCAAAACATGGGTAGCATATTCTTGTAAAACAGCGTATTCCGCTAAAAAACCGGTATTTATAAGCCCTGATGGACGGTGTCGAATAGAAAAAAAGCCTGAATTGAAAAAGCCTGGTGTCTGCCGGGCGGCGAAAAAATTTTCCGGAATGCTATAAAAGGTAGAATCGGGTTTACACTTTTAATATTTTAGCCCTTATCACCCTCATTATTCCTGTCACTTTCAAACCGATGGAAAGCATAGGGTAAAGGAAGAAATTGAAGTTGTGCTTTTTAAAGTATTTAAGGCAGTCCGCGTTCCAGATTTTAATCATTCCCGAACGGTCTTTATAAACGCTGATGCCCTGTATATGTTTTATTCT
>JAJTBN010000239.1 GCA_021286895.1 Bacteroidota bacterium
TCCTGCATATGTTCATCCCGAACTGGGGATTAGTAATTATTATTTTTGCTATCGTGCTGAAGATAGTATTAAATCCCCTGACGAAGAAACAAATGCAGTCCATGAAGAAAATGGGCGCTCTGAATCCGAAAATTACAGCCATCAAGGAAAAATATAAGGACGACCCGCAGAAAATGAACAGCGCGGTAATGAAACTCTATAAGGACGAGGGCATTAATCCAATGGGAGGATGCCTGCCGCTCCTGCTTCAGTTACCAATACTTTATGCCCTGTTCGGAGTATTCCGCTCCACTATCGAACTGAGACAGGCGGAATTTATATGGTGGATTAAGGACCTGTCGGCTCCTGACGTACTTTTCCACCTCCCGTTCAAAATTCCTTTGTTCGGTATAGATCAGATTTCCGGTCTTGCGACGTTGATGGGTATTACGATGTTCATTCAGCAGAAAATGACCGTAACCGATCCGAAACAGAAGAGTATGGTGTATTTAATGCCCATAATGCTAACGCTGCTTTTCTTCTCGTTCCCGTCGGGACTTAACCTGTATTATTTCATGTTCAATCTGCTTTCAATCGCCCAGCAGTATTATACGACGCATATAAGGCCGCCAAAAGAAGATGAAATAAAGAAACCGTCTAAACCTTCATTCACACAAAGGCTTATGGAAAGAATGCAGAACCAGCAAAAAAGCATACAAAAACGGAGAAAATAATGGATTTCTTGATTGTTCAAATCGGAAGAATCGGGGATATGATTTTAACTACCCCCCTTTTTTCCGGTTTGAAACAATCTTTCCCGGACTCTCACATTACAGTTCTCACAAGCCCCGGCAATGATATTATAGCTAAACACAATAAGAACGTAGATAACACCATTATTTTTAATAAAACTATATCCGGCTATGTAAAGTTATTTCTGCAATTTAGGAAACACAAATTCGACTACTGGATTGATACTAAACCTGAGTTCTCTAATACTTCAACTACACTCTTAAAGTTTGCCCGTTATGGAAAATCTATAGGATATAATACTAAAGGCAAATATTTTGATACCGATTTATCGAAAATTAAGAACGGAAAGCATTATACCGAAATCAACACTCTCCCGCTTAAAATCCTTTCTCCCGAGTTCAAAATGCCTGATTTACGTCCTGAAATTGACATTCCTGATGAGAAATGGAAGCAGATAAACGCCATTTTATCTGAATATCCCAAAGAATTCGTAATTTTCAATCTATCCGTTAAAGATGCCACACGAAACTGGAATCTTCAGGACGTTTTGAGCATATACAATCAGTTCAAAACCAGGATTCCGTTTGTATTCCAGTACGTAGAAAAAGACAGGCCATTTTTTGAGGAAATAAAGTCGAAAACCGGCGATAATCTAATGTATTTCGACGGAGGTATACTTGAACTTGCGGGTATTGTTAGCAAGGCTAAATTAGTCATAACTCCCGATACATCGCTAATCCATATCGCTTCTGCTTTTAATGTACCGGTAGTAGGAATTTACCATAACGTAGATTGGAACCTAAGGCGTTTTGCTCCCCTCTCGGACAGAAAGGTTGTGCTTGTTTCGGATGAAAAAAACAAAATCCGCATTGACGCGGATAAAATCTGCGAGTCAATAAACTCACTGTTATAGAATTGGTGGAAATGCCGGGAGTCGAACCCGGGTCCGGAAAGAAGACCATTGAAACCTCTACACACTTAGTTAGTTTTTAAATTTCGGATTAAAGGTCAAAAACCAACAAACCCTCATCACCTATCCCTCTTAAATTCGCGTCAAAGCCGAAGGAGCACCGTAACGCTATCCTGTCTTGCGACGTTGATCGGTTCCGGGCAGGAGACGGATTCCGTCAACGTAGTTGCTTTTAATTAAGCAGCTAAAGCGTAATTATTTTCTGCGTTTATTTTTTTCCGTCCGTTTTAAAGTGATGGATGGGAACACTGTATGCAGTTTCAACCATCTTTGCAATCCGTCGAAGCCGTTGCATTCCCCGATTGCTTACTTGGTTTTTATATTCGCCTGTTCAGTATTTAAAACAGGTTTCTCCGCTATTTCGTTCTGCCCGGCGCTTTTGTCCCTGAACAGAATTCCAAACGGAATAACGACACAATACCCCAGTACGAGAAGTATAGGCGCGATGACAGTCGGCATGAATCCGTCAACCGAATTCTCCGACATGAAAATGTAACCAACAATAATCAGAACTATACCCAGACCTATAATCATATAGTTCTTGTTCGTCAGAGAAATATGAAATTTCTCGGCTGTCTGCTGTGTTTTCTTTGTCTTTACTGCTTTTGCCATTATATTTTAAATTTTTGATAATTCTTCGTAATAATAAGCAATTGTGCTTATCCCCTTGTAAAAGTTGCCAAGGTCGAACTTCTCGTTCGGCGAATGAATGTTGTCATCCGGCAGTCCGAATCCGAGAAGTATAGCATCAGCCCCGAGTTCTTCCTTGAAAGTGTTCACAATCGGTATAGAACCGCCTTCCTTAAAATAAACCGGCTCGACTCCGAACGCTTCTTTTAAAGCTTTCACTGCCGCATTTATAGCAGGAGTATCGATTGCCGTTACCGAGGGCTTTCCGCCGTGAAGTGATGTAACTTTCACTTTTACGGACGCAGGTGCAATTTTAACAATAAATTTTTCAAATAACTGTGCAATTTTCTCGGGATTCTGGTTCGGTACAAGTCTCATCGAAATCTTAGCACCGGCTGACGACGGAAGCACTGTCTTGGCTCCCTGTCCCTGATATCCGCCCCATATTCCGTTGCAGTCCAGGGAAGGCCTTGCCGATACTCTTTCTATTGTCGTATATCCCTTTTCTCCGAATAATCCGTTAACATCAAGGTCATCCATATATTTTTTCTCGTCGAAAGGAAGCCTTGCGAATTCTTCTCTTTCTTTCTTCGTAAGTTCGGCGACATCGTCATAAAATCCGTCTATCGTGATTCTTCCGTCTTTATCCTTCAACTGCGTGATAATATTCGCAAGCGCGTTTACCGGATTGTCAACACCGCCGCCATACGTTCCGGAATGAAGGTCCCTGTTGGGTCCCGTCACGTCAATTTGCATGTATGTAAGACCTCTTAATCCGTAACAGATTGAAGGAAGGTCCTTATCATACATCGACGTATCCGATATGACTACATAATCGGCTTTTAGAAGTTTCTTGTTATTTCCGATAAACTTCTCAAGGTTGACGCTTCCTATTTCTTCTTCGCCCTCGAATATGACTTTTATATTTATCGGAAGAGTATTGTTCGTTTTAAGATGCGTTTCAAGACTCTTGACGTGCATGAAAATCTGCCCTTTGTCATCAGCCGAACCTCTCGCGTAAATCTTTCCGTCTTTCACGACAGGCTCGAAAGGAGGCGAATCCCATAATTCTACAGGGTCAACAGGCTGAACGTCATAATGTCCGTAAATAAGCGCAGTCGGTTTTTTCCCCGCATGAAGATAATCCGCGTACACAACGGGATGACCTTCCGTTTCATAAATCTTTACGTTCTCCATTCCTATTCTATTCATTTCCGCGCTCAGCCATTCGGCAGCTCTTCTCACATCACTCTTGCTTGCCTCATCGTTGCTGATTGAGGGTATGCTAAGGAAGTCTTTCAGTTCACCGAGGAACCTATCCCTGTTTGATTCTATATATTTATCTAATTCTTTCATTCTCTATAAAATTTATGCGATTATTATTATAATCGCATAAATGTATTAAAAGTTTAATATTTCCAGTATTTAGTTTTCCTTAGTATTCTGATTCAGCTTTGCTTTCAGGGCTTTTATCATGTCCTGAGCTTCTTTGTGATCAGGGTCGATTTTAAGGATGTCTTCGTAAACCTTTATTGATTCTTCATTCTTGTTCGCGAATCTGTAAGCTCTCGCCAGAAACTCCCTTGCAAGCATGTAATTCGGATCAGCATCT
>JAJTBN010000240.1 GCA_021286895.1 Bacteroidota bacterium
CCAGGCCTGACATACGCGAAAGCGATTTCGAAATCGTGAAGGAAGTGCTAAAATCGGGTTGGGTTGTACAGGGTCCTAAAGTAAAGGAATTTGAAAATCTTTGGTCGGATTTCACAGGGGCAAAGCATTCGGTTGCGGTAAGCAGCTGTACGACGGCACTCCATCTTGCACTGGTTGCATCGGGAGCGGACCGCAGCGATGAAGTCATACTTCCTGCGTATACATGGATTGCCACTGCGAATGCTGTGGAATATACCGGTGCAACGCCCGTTTTCTGCGACATTGATATCAGAACATTCAACATTGACACCGTGTCAGCGGAGAAAAAAATCACGAAAAAAACTAAGGTTATCATTCCGGTTCACCTTTTCGGGCTTAACGCCGATATGGACAGAATTATGGAGATTGCAGGCAGGCACAATCTGAAAGTTGTTGAAGACGCCGCATGCGGGTTCGGGGCTTACAATAACGGAAAACATTCAGGGACATCAGGAAACTTTGGATGTTTTAGTTTTCATCCGAGAAAAGCAATAACTACGGGCGAAGGCGGAATGATTACGACAGGAAGTGAAGAAAATGCAAAATTATTAAGAAGTCTCAGAGACCACGGTGCAGAACCGATATCCGGTTCTGGGAATATTCCTTATCTGCTCCCTGAATTCAACAAACTTGGATACAATTACAGAATGACTGATATTCAAGCGGCATTGGGAACGGCTCAGTTGAGCAGAGCTGGGATTATACTTAAGGAGCGAAGAGAAACAGCAGCAAAGTACGATGCTTTGCTGCAGGATTTAAACTGGTTGCGCGGTCCTTATGTTCCGGAAGGATTTGAGCACGGTTATCAATCTTATGTATGTTTGTTCAAACCCGAGGAAGCTGAAAAAGGGGATGTCGACAAAATTACAATGAGAAGAAATCAATTTATGCAGTTTTTGTATGACAGAGGAATCTCGACTAGGCCTGGGACGCATGCGTTGCATATTCAGGGATATTACGAGAAGAAATACAAATATAAACCGCAAGATTACCCAAAGTCTTTCGCTGCGGACAAATGCAGCGTGGCTCTTCCTATGTACGCCGGCATGACAGATGACGAATTTAATCATGTCGCAGAATGCATCTATCAATTTGGCAGGAAAGCGGTTTAATCAACAAAGGCAGAAAAGTTTTTAGTATATTAATCAAAAGGCGGGCGGGTTTTACTCCCCGTAAAATCAGTCTTCCACAAACGAGGTATTTTATGTGCGGCATCACAGGCAGTTTCAACTGCTCAGAGGGAATCGATACCGGCAGGCTATTCGAGGCCACCGAAATGATACATTACCGGGGTCCAGATGATTTTGGTTACATGCTGGTCGAAAGTGATTTTAATTTTACAGAAATAAACCGGAGTAATTACACAGGGATTCCTCCGAACAAGGATTATTCAGGAGGATTCGGATTCAGGCGTCTCTCAATACAGGATTTAACAGAGAATGGACATCAGCCGATGTGTGACAAATCAAGAAATTACTGGATAGAATTTAATGGAGAGGTATATAATTTCATTGAGATAAGGGAAGAACTTATCGCAAAGGGATACAAATTTAATTCGGGCTGTGATACAGAAGTGGTTTTGAATTCATTCATTGAGTGGGGCGACGAATGTGTTAGCAAGTTCCAGGGGATGTGGTCATTTGCAATTCTGGATAAAGGCAGAAAAAGATTGTTTTGCAGTGTTGATAGATTCGGCATTAAGCCGTTTTATTATTTTTTCAACGGGATAGAGTTTCATTTTGGGTCTGAAATAAAGCAGGTATTGAAGCTTATACGAAGAAGGAGCTCATTTAACTACAAGGTCCTTTTCGATTATTTGGTGGCGGAATCATATGGAAACGAAACAGAAGAAACTTTCTTTACTGGTATAAAAAAACTTTTGCCGGGTCATAACCTCGTCATCAATCTTGCAAACGCACATTATGATATACACTTCAATAAATACTGGGAACTAAAGGTCAATCACGAAGTACACAACCTGACAGACGAAGAATACATAAAAGACAGGATAAGAGAACTTTTTTTCAACAGTTTGAGAATGCGGTTAAGGAGCGATGTTGAAGTTGGTACCTGTTTATCAGGGGGGATCGATTCGTCGAGTATAGTTTGTGCTTTGGATAAAATATCAAATAGCGGAACAAAACAGAGTTTGTTTACAATCCTATCCGGTGAGGGGAGACTGAACGAATACCCGCATGCTAAGACCATCGCTGAAAAAGTAAACGGCCGGCATTTTACAAAGACAATAGGGACAAAAGATTTAAAAGAAGACATAAAAAAATTAATATGGCATAATGATGAACCACTGCTCAAAGCGAGCATGTATGGCGGGTTTTATGCTTACAAACTTGCATCAGAAAACGGAATCAAGGTAATACTGGACGGTCAGGGGATAGACGAATATGCGGGAGGTTATTTTATTCCTCCGTATAACGAACTGCTCAATTATCTGAAGCGCAGCGGAAAAAAAGAAATTCTTAAAGACCAGAAAAGACATATACGTGAAAATGAAGGCATATCCGCTGCAAGCATGCGTTATTCGACAATGAAATATGTTTTCAAAAAGAACCTGCATAATATGTTTGATAGTCGTTTCAGGGTTAAGTTGAAGAAATCCGTAGGAGAATGGTTTGATAAAGATTTCGTGTACAACAATCTCCACAAGTCACAGTTATATGGAAAATATGACCTTGAGGATCCTTATCTCCATGAAGATGATGTTAAGAGTAAAAGCTACAAACTTTTAAAATTTTTGAATCTTCCAGGAATATTAAGACAGGTTGACAGAAACTCAATGGCTTTTTCAGTAGAAGCTCGGGTACCTTTCTTAGATCATCAGTTGGTTGAGTTTGTATATTCACTCCCGTCTGAATTTATCATAAAGAGGAACACAACCAAATATGCATTCCGTGAATCTATGAGAGGCATAGTACCTGATTCAATACTGGATCGTACAGACAAAATTGGTTTTTATATCGATGAATATAGTCTGCTTAAGGAGATGAAGGATTTAATATACGGTTATGTAGAAAGTATTAGCGAAGACAACGGGATTTACAACAGAAATTTCGTACTGAATAACCTTGACAAATTACTTGAGAAAAGGGAAAATTACGACAGTAAGCTTTGGAGGTATATGAACGGAATAATCTGGGAAAATTTATTTAACGTTATATAAAAAATATGAAAATCAGTATTTTCGGGCTGGGTTATGTAGGATGCGTCAGCACTGGGTGTCTGGCGAATCTCGGGCATTACGTTATCGGAGTGGACACAAGTCCTTCCAAGATCAGGCTAATAAACAGGGGGCTGCCTACAATCGTAGAGAAAAACATAGCGGATTTAATCCGAAAAGGCTGGAAGTCGGGCATGATATCCGCAACAGGAGATTACAAGAAGGCTGTAAAGGAAACGGATGTGTCTTTCCTGTGCGTAGGCACGCCTAATGTTACTTCGGGGCATCTTAACATGGAATATATCAACAATGCCGCGATTCAGATTGCCGAGGGTTTGAGAAACAAGAAGGGATTCCATACTATAATCATTAGGAGTACAGTGCTGCCTGGCACTAACAGACGGCTGCTTGATCTTATTGAAAAACACAGCGGACGAAAGAAGAATAAGGATTTTTGTGTAGTGTCAAATCCTGAATTTTTACGCGAAGGAAACGCGGTGGAAGATTATTTCCATCCAAGCCTGACAGTTGTAGCGTCGGATTCGAAGAAGGGCATAGACGTTGCCCGCAGAATTTATGAGAAAATAAACGCACCGTATAAGTGTGTAAAGATTGAAATGGCGGAAATTCTAAAGTTCGTGAACAATACATTTCACGCGCTAAAAATAACTTTCGCTAATGAGGTTGGCAACATCTGCAAAAAGTTAAATATAGACTCAGTT
>JAJTBN010000241.1 GCA_021286895.1 Bacteroidota bacterium
ATTACCGGGGCGAAGTAAAAGTGCTCCTCGTCAATCACGGAGAAAAAAATTTCGAAGTGAATTTCGGCGACAGGATTGCCCAGCTTGTTATTTCAAAATACGAAAAAGCAGTTCTTAAATTCTCAGACGATATCACTGAAACAGGAAGAGGAAGCGGAGGATATGGCAGCACGGGGAAATAAACACAGACGCCGCGAAGAGCATTTTGAAATTCTACAGGACGCGGATAAGTTTTTAAACCCAAACGGCGATGCAGCATCATCAGACAGCGCGCGGGGAAAACTTTTTCTTGTTTCCACTCCAATCGGCGATTACTCCGACATGACAATCCGCGCTCTTAACGCCATTGAAAATTCAGATTACGTTATCTGCGAGGACACAAAAATAACATCGAGGCTGCTCAGGTTTTTTGAGATACGAAAAGAAATGAGAATACTCGACGAGCACAATGAGGAAGAAACCGCGGGCGAATATATAAGGGATATTCTCGCTGGAAAAACTCTGTCGCTCGTTTCAGACTGCGGTACGCCTGTATTCGCCGACCCCGGTCTGAAACTTGTCAGACTGTGCATCGATTACAAGATACCGATGGAATTCGTTCACGGCGCGAACTCCGTAATTTCCGCTGTTGTAACATCGGGATTCGACATAAGCAGGTTTTACTTTTACGGTTTCCTCTCGCCTAAAAAAGAACTCCGGTCAAAGGAACTTGATTCCGTGGTGAACCTTGACTATCCTGTAATTCTTATGGACACTCCGTACAGAATGATGACGCTTATTAACGACATCAAAGAAAAAGTTCCTCAAAGAGAAATTTCCCTCGCTGTAAACCTCTCGACTGAAAACGAAAAAATATTCAGGGGTACGCCGGAAGAAGTTGAAAAAATGGTACTATCGCATTTCGGCGATACAAAACCCAAAGCCGAATTTGTTCTTGTAATGAAAAATAACTGAAATTTCCGTTACGGAATTATTGCGTCATTTCACCCTTCACTATAAAATACGGCTTGCTCGAAAAAGGATTAGTTATACTCTCCATCTCGATATCGAAGACTTTATTGATTATATCGCTTCCTATTTCATAAACCGAAGCAAATTCACTTACAAGTTTTCCTTTCTTAAGGAATATGATATTGTCCGCGTAATTAAGCGCGAGGTTAAGGTCATGAAGCACAGCGATTACAAGAACATTTTCCCTCGTAAGTTTTTTTGCGACCTGAAGCATGAAATACTGATAGTGAATATCAAGTTGTGAAACCGGTTCATCGAGGAACAGTATTTTGCCGCCGCTGCCGCCGTCATGCCTTATCTGAGAAAGAACGCGGGCCATCTGCGCTTTCTGCGCTTCACCGCCTGAAAGAGTATCATAATTTCTTTCCTTCAGGTTTTCAATTCCCATTAACCGCAGAGTTTCTTCCATTATTTCAATATCAACAGGTCCGGGTTCGTTTTTAAAATGAGGATAACGACCCATCATAACGACATCCTGAACCGTAATGGGAAAAGATATTTCATAATGCTGCGACAGCACTGCGCGTATTTTCGCAAGTTCAATTTCCTTATAGTTTTTTATGTTCCTGCCGAAAAGGGTTATCTCGCCTTCAGTAGCCCTGCTGCTTCCAGCCAGAAGCCGCAGTAGTGTTGATTTTCCCGCACCGTTCTGCCCCATGATAACATTGAAGGTACCGGGCTTAAACTCAAGAGATATGCCTTCGACAAGTTTCTGATTTTCGATTATGAATGTAACATTATCCGCTTTAAGCAATGAAGCCTCCCTTCCCCTGCGTTTTTCTGTTTCTGTAAAGAAGGAACAAGAACACAGGAGCGCCGATGAACGCGGTGATTATGCCGATAGGCATTTCGGCCGGAGCGATTACGACCCGGGCTGCCATGTCCGCGACTATCATTACTATCGCTCCGAGAAGCGCCGACCCGATTATCAGATACCTGTTGTCGGAGCCTTTAAGCAGTCTCAGCATGTGAGGAACGGTAAGACCTACAAAACCTATAACACCTACCATTGAAGTCGCGATAGATACCATAAGAGTATTTATTAGTATCAATTGTATCTTCATCCTCTCGACATTAAAACCAAGGTAGCCTGCTTCCCTTTCGCCAAGTTGAAGAGCATTCAATTGTTTCGAATATCTGTATGCGAGAAAAATACAGACTGCAGTTGATATCGCGACTATAACTACGGATTTCCAGTCTGCGCCTGAAAAAGTACCGAGATTCCAGAAAGTAATCGAGCGCGCCTGAGGGTCTCGGGCGATGTAAGAAAGAAATCCTGTTCCTCCCGCGGCCATAGCGTTGACAGCGATTCCGGCAAGTATCATCGTTGCAACGTTGACTTTGCCGAGATAAGAAGAAAATCTGTAAACAATCATGGTAGCAATCAATCCGCCCGTGAACGCTGAAACCGGAAGCATCAGTTCTCCGAGAAAAGCGGCGCCCGCGAACAGCGCGGTTTTCCCGAAGACGAACATGAATGAAGCCCCGAGCGCCGAGCCTGCCGACGTTCCCACCAATCCCGGCTCGACGATAGGATTTCTAAAGAGCGACTGCATTAACGCGCCCGATACGGAAAGCGCCGCTCCTACGATGAAACACATGAAAGTTCTCGGAAGCCTTATCTGAAAAAACAATCCTTCGAGTACGGGATTAATCTCCCCGTACGTTCTCATTCCCAAAACGTCGCGGAAGTAATCGATAATGCTGTCATAAGGAATGTTAACGGCTCCTACTCTCGTAGAAAGTATTATTAAACAAAAGAGCAGTACGCTCAGGAAAGCGTATATTGTTCCATACTTTATATTTTTCAGTAATTTCATTGTTTGTGTATCAAATCCATTATTTTAAGGACGTTCTCTCCTGTCCTTGGTCCGAGATAAATAAGGTCATGCTCTTCGATTCGGTATATTTTATGGTTCTTCGCCGCAGGTGTAAGGCTTATACCCGGTAGTTCGACAAACTTATCCTCACTTCCCATCCTGTCGTAACCGAAATCTGTAGCGAGTATTATGTCAGGCTGCACTGCGGCTATTACCTCCGAACTCAGAAGTTTAAATCCAGATGTATCGGCTGCATTCACCCCGCCCGCCCATTCAATCATACTATTCTGTGTTCCTTTCTTCCCCATAACAAAATAATTATTCGATGCTCTGCCGTAATGAATCACAAGTACTTTCGGTTTTGTGTCGTATGTCTTTAGCCGTTCCGCGGCTTTATTCATATCCGCGTCAAGTTTGCTGCCAAGTTCTTCGCCTTTTTGGACAACGTCAAATTCCTTTGCGAGTTGGCGTATCAGAATTTTAGTGCTGTCAATGTTCGGTGTTCCGGGATATTCTTTCAGCGGAATCCCGACTTCTTTTAGTTGTTTGATAACGTGTTCCGGGCCGATAGAAGCGTCTGTACCTCCGTTATAAAATACTACCGTCGGTTTCAATGAAATAATGCCTTCAGCGCTGAGCATTCTGTGATAACCCACAGTTGTTATATTTTTTGTTTCGGGCGGATATGTGCTCGATAAATCAACGCCGACAATTTTGTCACCCTGCCCTAACGCGAATAGCAGTTCTGTCAGTTGCTTCGATACGCAGACGATTCTCATGGAGTCTTTCGTCTTAGTTTCGTTTTCTTTGTTCGAGAATCTTCCGCATGACGAAATAAACAGAGTGCTCGCAAGAAGAATTATAATAAGGTGTTTCATTTTCATATATTTTAAAACCCGGAGACCTTGCGGGCTCCGGGTAAGGATTTAAATGTCAAAATTTACTTTATCATATAACTTATGTTCGCGCCGCCGTAGAAATTAATCTTGTTCGGACCCGCGATGAAATAGTGCGTGTCATTCGGGTTAAGGAACAGTTCGGTCGCGTACGACGAACCGGTCATGTTATCCGCACCGCCGTATATTTCAAGATT
>JAJTBN010000018.1 GCA_021286895.1 Bacteroidota bacterium
ACCGTGGGACAAAAGACGTGAAACGAAGTTCAAACCGTTTCAACGGTTTCGGAATCAAAACCATAAATCGCTAGGATTTTTTTAATTTCCTCCGCGAATGACATTTTTTTATGGTGCTCTTTTTGTCTGTGAATATAATTTCTTACGTTGCTTACTTTATCGATACTTATTGAAAAAGCCGCGTATCCTGGCTGCCAGACAAATTTTCCCGGAAGATAATTTTTTTCATTTATCCAATGCGATGTTTCGCCTTTTAAATTTTTAACAATATCTTTTAGCGCGAAATTTTGGGATTGGTTGAAAAGAATATGAAGATGGTCTTCGACCCCGCCTATTACATCAATCGGCGAATCGTATTCGTTTATGAATTTTTCCTTGATGTGACTGTAAAGCAATGACTCAAACGACTCTTTTATTATTGGCCTCCTTTCTTTTGTAGAAAATATCAGATGGATACGGATGTAGGTTAATGAATGCGGCATATTAAAATTCCTCCTTCCAAAACCGTTAAAACGGTTTTAATTTAGTTTTTCATTTTTAATCCCACAGTTGAAACCGTGGGCTACAGATTATTTTCTCCTTATTACTAAAAAAGCCGCGTCTGTAAGGCGCGGCTTTTTATTGGAAATGAATTTTATTTCAACAACATCATCTTGCCTTTGAGAACTTCGTCTCCGAAATCTATAGTATAGAAATATATTCCTGAAGAACACGCTAATCGGGAATTTGTCAGTGAGTTCCATTTCACTTCATACATACCCTTACCGTTGACAGCCACGGGAATATCGGCGACTAACTGGCCGAGAATGTTATAAATCCGGATATGGATAACTTTATACAGAGCATCCTTCACAGCAAACTTGATTACAGTTTCCGGATTAAAAGGATTCGGATAATTTCCTGTGAGTTTATATTTACCCGGGAAACTCAGTTCGTGTTCGTTTCCTTCCTTTGGCGTGAACGTAATTCCTCCGTTGAACTGTGTGAACGGACTTATAACCCCATAATTAATGCTCAGCCAGATAATCTGCGCCTTAAGCGCCAGCGCTTCGGGTGAATTAGGATTCAACGCGTAATATTGTATAAGCAGATTATCAATCTTCTGTTTAGCCCAGATTTTTGTCAGAAACTGGAATCTCGCGTTCGCCGTATCTATTCTGTTGAATGAATATTGATAAGATACATTATGATTGAACGCCTTTCCTGATAACGTTACCGTCACAGGCCCCGGTTGAAGATATCTTCCCGAAACAATCATCTGCTGTCCCTTGTAAAGATTGGGAAGCGGCGACGGATAAACCTGTATTACATTATTCGGATTAAATGTTACCGTCGGACTCAACAGTACAGGATTACGGATTTTCAGATAAAACGACGATATCCTCGAATAAACCTCATCGTTGCCCAGATATTCGGTTATCCCGTTATTCTGAGCGCTCAATGGAGTAAGCAGTTGCGTGTTGACATCGCTTCCTATACCGAAACAGTACAGATAGATGTTCGTTTCGGTCGATACTATAAGATTATGCACGTACGCGAGCAGTTGTGTTATATCTGTAATACCTGCCGTCGGCTGTCCGTCAGTCAGGAAAATTATTATGTTCGCAGTGCTGTCATTCGCGGAATTGAATTGCGGAACGGCTAAACCGAATGCCCCCGATATGCTTGTGTTGTTTCGGGCATAAAGAGCATTGATGTAAATTATCGCCGAGTCTCTTGTCTGATTCGTGTAGTTGACATGACCGCCTCTGAATGCCGTTATTACATCGTCGAAATCTATAACGTTAAACCGGTCTCCTTCATTCAGATTCTGCACGATGAAAACCGCGGCCTGTTTTGCCTGTTCCATTTTTGTACCCGACATGCTCCCGGAACGGTCTACCATCAGAGTGAATACTTTTTTAATCGTCTGCTGTGTACTCCCGGGATCCGGTTCGGCAATAAAAGTGAAAAAACCGCCAAGCGTATCCGGTATCTGTGAATTCGGAAGGCGCGTCGAATAAGCATACAAACCGAGTTGATTCAGGTTGAGGCTGTACTTTATCTTGTAGTTCTGAGTTGCCGCCGCTTCGTTTAAAATGCTCTGGACATACGCCGAATCACCGTTATTGTAGAATGACGTCAGAGGATGCGAACTTTGAAGCATTATACTGTCTATCGTCCGAGGTGAGCGTATGTAAAAATCAAGACGCTGCAGACTCAGAGCCATTGTTTGTATCAGATGATAATCATCAGGATATATATAATAAACGCTGCCGAATGAATACTGAAGCAATTGAACATAAGTTAGTTCAACCGTCAGCAGAGAATCTTTTTGTATCCTCTGCGGTATTCCGAAAAATAAAGGCGTTGAACCGAGATGTGTCCTCAGGTTCGTATTCATAGGCCCTCCGGGAAGCAGTGTATCCTGAGGGTTCGGGGTGATTGTCGCCTCGTGCCAGATTCCTTCTATCAGCCAGCGAAGATTCGTCGCGCTCGCTCCGTCGGGCAGCGGAAAAGCAAATTTCGTAACAGTGTCCGTCGGCATGTTATTTTTAAAAACAAGCGTGGTTCTTGTAACTGAAATTTGCCCCTCCGTTGAAACATATACCGTACTGCTGAGAAGCCTGAAATACACTCCGGTACTCGCATTAACAATAGCGACTCCATTTGAGTAGGATTTAGGGACAAGAAAGGAAATTATTACGAATAAGAATATTATCTTTTTCATAATATTTTTCTTTTAATTTAATATATAATTCTGTAAAATTAAACTATTATTTTTTACAAATTAACACAAGGATGGTATAGTTCTTGATATAACTAAATGCCGCGGCCTTATAACAGTCTATTTGCTCATGAGAAGATACGGTTTTAACAACATGTTGTATATTACCGCCCCGTTTCCCGTCACCCTGTAGAAAGGATACGCCTCGAAGTAATTATTCGTTTCGGCTCCGAGTATGAAAAGAATTTTGGAAAGCACGACTCCCCTTTCACATTCATCAGTAATGACTGTGGCGCTTTGCGATAAAGATGCAGGAAATCCGTTCTTGGGATTGAAAATATGATGATACCTTTTGCCGTTTATGATTCTAAACCGCTCGTAGTCGCCGCTCGTGATGACTCCAGTGTTCTCCGCCTCAAGTTCGGCAATCAGGTTTTTTTCGTCCCGCGGGTCTTTTATACCTACAACCCATTTCGCATTTCCGGGCTTCCTGCCGCTCACGTAAATGTCGCCTCCGCCGCTTATGAGAAAATTGTTTACTCCTTTTTTCTTCATCACTTCGACGGCGCGGTCAAGAGCGTAACCCTTCGCGATTCCGCCAAGATCAATCTTTACACCCTTCTTCAGGAATCTTACAGTTGAGTTTGAAGAATCGAGAACAACATATTTGTAATTCACGAATTCCAGAAGCGATTTTATTCTCGCTGAATCAGGTTCGGTCTCTAGGGGATGGTCAGAATTGAATCCCCAGTAATCCGTCAGCGGTCCTACTGTCATGTCAAAAACCCCTGCGAAATAGTCCGAATATTTAATGCTCCTCCGCAGAAGCCCGAAAAGTTCGTCCGATATTTTTACCGGATTGTCGAACGCGTGATTGTTTACATTCGTTATTTCTGTCGAGTCCCTGTAATTACTCGTCACGCTTTCAATTCTTTCGACTTCCTTAAGCGCATAGTACATCGCTTTCTTGCATGAATCTATGCTTGTGTGGTAAGCGGTAATTTCAAACTCCGTCCCCATCAGGTATTTCGACGCCGAAAGTTCGAAAACCGCCGTGCTGTCCTGCGCGTAAAGAGATGAAATAATAAAGGACAGCAGCATTACTGCCGCCGTCCTTGTGATTCGATTCAGACTTTTATTATTCCGCGAATATGTGAAGTTCATTCGGTATGCAGGTTATGTAATCACCCGTCTTATTAATTGAGCCCATTCGTTTGCATATTTCGTGCCTGCAGGTGGCCTTTGAAACCGCCGCGGCTCCACCGCTTACGCCGAGAACCAGTCCGCCTGTTTTTCCGTAAAGCGTTACACTGTCTTCGGAATATGGATTGATTGTCTTGATAATTTTGCCCTGCCTCGCGACGAAGAGTTTAGATACGCTGCCGCCGTTATCCCTGTAAAGCCTTATCCTGACAGGATTTGAGAGCATTGATGGCAGGGATAGTTTGCTCCTTATTTCTTTAAGCATCATGCTTTCTTCGTCTCCGGAAACTGTGTAATTTACAAGTTGTCCGTTCCTTACTAAAATCAGGTCGCCCGTTACGTCGCCCGAAACCGGATACTCCGAGTATTTCAGACCGCTGTAACCCGAATATCCCTTCTTTGCGAACTGCTCTATCAGCGCCGCTGCCATTTCAGGATTGTCGGTAATAACCTCAAGCGAAAAACTGCCCGTGCCGACCTCCAATGTCTTCTTAGTCATCGACTTCAGTACGGCCGGAGCGGCGACGCCCGCGGCCACGAATATAGAAGATAATTTTAAAAAATCCCTGCGATTCATTTTTTTATAATGATATTTTAAACCCGAATGAAATTAAATAAGCGTACAGTTCGTTAAGCCCGAAAACCCAATCGGGAGAATCCGTATGCCTGTGGTAGAAACCAATGCTTCCAATAAAACTGACGTTATCGTTGTCGAGCAGCGGGAAATTCATGCCTTTGCTTCCTTTTATGGCAAAGTCCAGTGAAACATCGTTCGAATAACCGGAATTCAGTTTGCCGTCAACACTCATAAAGTCTTCGACCTGCGTGTAAACAGGCTTGAAGAAATACGCTTTCGTCTGGAAGTACTGCCTGTACGAAAGCCCTACGTTCAGAGCGTCGCTTAAATGCGTTTTGTATTCCACGTCTACCGTGTGGGACTTAACATCCCAGGTATCCCAGTAATACCTGTAACCGAGCAGCAGTGTCGAAAATTTCGATACCGCGATGTTCGTCCTCAGCCCGGCGGATTTTCTTATCCTTTTTTCCGGCTCTACCGGTTCGAGCACGCTGAAATTATTCCCGTTAAGGATTCTCACGACCTGATACCCGTCAAGCATGAAGCCGTCTATATTTATAAACGAGAAATCTAACTGCGCTATGAGTTTCTTCGACAGTATCTGCGTAAGTCCGAGATTAAAAGTCGAAGTGTTCCTGTTCTTTGTCCAGTATCTTGTCTGCGGAAAAACCTTGTCCCAGTTGCCGGCATACCCGAGCCTGAATATCGTGTTCTTCTTCGCGAAAGGAATCGTGAGGTTGGCGGCGAAGGTCTTCGACGAATAATCGTGCTCGATGCTGTACATGCCGTCCCCCGAGATTGTCGCGCCGAGAATATTTCTCGTAACGCCGAGGTTGAACTGATGGCGGAGTTCATCGGGTGTGTTGTCTGCGCCGCCTGTCTTGTTCGAGGTCGCCGACGTAATCCCGTCAACACGGAATACCATTTTCATCGAAGCCGAACTTATCGCGTCAACGAGATATGAACCGGATATGCTCGTGTTTTTGTCGAGGCTTTTTGTGACGTTCACAGACGGATACAGGACTATCAGCCTGAAATTGTCGAAATAGGAATTCATATTGACCTGAATCTCGTTGTCGGGCAGGTCCTGCGAAAAAAGCGCGAACGGGGAAAAAAGAACGGCGAGGAGCAAAATGAATTTAACCACAGCCGCATCCTCCGCTCTGCGAGCCGTTTCCGCCCTCGGAGCCTTCGCGTATATTTATGTAATGGTCCTTGATTCCCTTTTCGATCGGATTCTCGTCGAAAATCATGTTCGGGTCTGCAAGCCTTTCCCTTTCCCATGGCTGAACCACAGCGCATCCCGAAATGAACAGAAGAAACAGGAATATTATGATGATAAGCGCTTTCATCACTGTTCGCTTAAGAGTTTGTCAACTTCATTTTTGTATTTTTCCCTGTCTTCGGATTTGAATCCGATATGCACATACCTGACTAAGCCTTTTTTGTCGATGACGAATACAGTCGGCATGGCGTCGATGTTGTACTGCGAAGGTATTTTCGATTCGGGGTCGAGAATAACCTTGAACGGCACTTCCTTTCCGAGACCGGCAAGAAATTTATTCACATTGCCGGATTCATTATCGATGTTAACAGCAAGTATTGAGAAAACCGAATCGGAATTCCTCGAATAAAAATCTACGAGAAAAGGAAATTCCTCCTTGCAGGGCTTGCACCAGCTTGCCCAGAAATCCAGAATTAGAACCTTCCCTCTATAGTCTGCAAGGTTCACGGTCTCACCCGCGGAAGTCTTGCCCGAGAACAGGGGCGCGCTTTTTCCGGCGTCCTGCGGATTCGCAGCCGATGCCGTCAGTATTACAAGAGATAATATAATTAAGATTTTATGAATCATGTTCTAATAAGATGTTTTATTGCCGTTCTGTCCGCCTCTTTCCCAAACTGCGCCGTGACATTGATAGCAGGAGTTTGCCCAGGTATACACTCCGTTGATGAGGCTTACTTTTCCGCGTATATCGGTAGTGTGACAATCACTGCATTCGTCGGGAC
This sequence comes from Bacteroidota bacterium, assembly GCA_021286895.1. GTDB lineage: Bacteria > Bacteroidota > Ignavibacteria > Tepidaquicellales > Tepidaquicellaceae > CAIKZJ01. Next base: position 6,495 of record JAJTBN010000018.1, read on the forward strand.
TCACACGTTCCTGTCCGCTCCCTCCCTTATGCAAAAATCCGCCGTAGTTCACGGTGTGGTCGGAAGGGATATTGGATTTCGACGCGGAGGGGAAAATTCCGTCGCAGCCGTACAGAATCAAACCGGATAACAGGCTGATAATAATTATTGTCGATTTAATGTACTTCATAAACAAACCGAATTTATGTTATTGCTTTTTTTGTTGCAACACAAATTTTACAGATTCATTTTAAATGTAACAACATATATTTTATTATTTCGTTTCATATTATTGCCTGTCAGATATTCTTGCCGCCGTTCCATCCCCGCGGAACCTTCCGCAAATTCTTCAGTCCGTCCGTAAATATTTTATTCATTATCAATTGAAGCCCTGTATTATTATGATTATTTTGATTCATGATTTCAGTGACGGTAATATGCAAAAACGAAGAGGATAACATCCGTGAATGCCTCGAAAGCGTGAAATGGGCTGACGAAATAATCGTCGTGGACAGTTTCAGCATGGACAGAACGGCGGAGATTGCCCGCGAATACACCGATAAAGTATTTCTGAAAGAATGGGAAGGATTCGCCGGTCAGAGAGCATACGCCCTCTCGCTTGCGAGCGGCGAATGGGTGTTCCCTATCGACGCGGACGAAAGATGCACCCCCGAACTAATGGGCGAGATGCAGAACCTTATGAAAACCTCCCATAACAGAAACGGATTCAGAATCCCGAGAAGAAGTTTCTTCCTCGGCAAAATTGTGAGACACAGCGGATGGTATCCGGATTATCAGATGAGATTCTTTCTGAAAGATAAAGCCAAAGTAACGCCCAGAGACGTTCATGAAGGATACGAGGTTGAAGGTTTGACCGGAATGATTAAAAGCAGCCTTCTGCATTACACAGTTTCGTCTATTCAGGATTACACAAGAAAAATAAACCACTACTCTTCCCTTCAGGCACTCGATAAGGCGAAAAAGAAAAAAATCGGTTTCTATGATTTGTTCTTCAGGCCCGTATCTTCTTTCCTTAGACAGTTCTTCGTGAAAAGCGCGTACAGGGACGGGATTGCCGGACTGATGATAACTTTCTTCGATGTGTTCACTAACGCGCTGACGTACATGAAAGCGTGGGAGATACAGAACAGAGAGAATAAATAACTTTATACTGCTCCCGCCATTTCGGAAAGTATGCAGACCGTTCTCCAGTTTCTTGTCGTGGCGGTCATTCCGAGTTTCTTTTCAAGAAATGTGTTATTGAGTTTTGTCCTGCCGTAACCTTCGGGACAATACAGGTAAGCGTTACTGCCTTTGAATACTATCTCGTCCGAACCCGAATTAAATCCTGCGAGTTCTTTTATTTTCGTCTTTTCGGGAACTGCCGGAAGCATAGTGACATGCATATATTTTGTGTCGTACTTCCTGTCTTTCAGAAATGGATTTCCGCTGACTACTTCTTTCAGCGCTGCCGAATCGAGTACCAGAACAGGAACCGACAAGCCGAAAGTTTCCGAAATCATGTCCGATATCTTTCGGGCTAGTCCGCTTGCCGCCTCATTGCCAGCGCGGAAAACAACGTTGCCGCTCTGAATGTAAGTGCGGACGCCGCTGTACTTCATGCGTTCAAACATATTCTTCAGTTCGGCCATTTTAATCACATTGTACCCGCTGACGTTTATACCCCGCAATACCGCTATGTAAGTTTTCATGCTTTTGGAATATTCCTTAAATCCGAAAGATTCAAATGGACAAATACATTTGTTATTTTTTTTCAATACCCTCAGAGAGCCGTCGGTAATCAGAGTGCGTACTTCACGGTTATTGACGGACCGACAACGAGCATATCGTGCTCCTCGAACAATCTTGAGATTTCTTCTTCGGACGGAACCGAAGACCATTCCGTCGTCGCCCTGAAGAAATCTTCCATCCTTCCCGCGGGCTGATACATTACCAGCATCTTTCCGCTTTCGTTCAGCTGAATGTACGAATGAGGTATGCCTCTCGGCAGAAGTATCGTGTCGCCCGCCTTTAGATAATAGTCGTCATTCCCGACACAGAAAAAATACTCCCCTTCCGCGATAAAAATCATCTCGTCCTGATTAGGGTGAACATGAAACGGAGGACCGCCCCTGGGCGTAAACCCTTTCTGGATAAAGACGGCAATCCTGCCGTCCGTGTCTTTCGATGACACTTTCAGATCAAGAGTGTTAAGCGTTATTCCCTTCATCTGAAAATGGTCGCCGAAACGGGCTTTGCCCGCCTCGACAACAAATCCTGCAGTTGTCTTCATAACATTTAATTTTAGTTTTGTAATATTGTTCTCAAATATTACCCCCTTGAAACTAAAATCAAACTACGACTGTGCCGTAATAAACTATCCCTTACTTTTTAAATATAACAAACCGGAAATTAAAAAAATTATAAAAATTTCTGCCCCGCCGAAAATTTAATACGTGATTTGAAATACTATTCGTATCGGCTTGTTTTTCTCCCCGAAAAACTGACTGACAATTACAAATTAATAATTATCGACTTCTGAAAAAATAATTCGTATCCGAGAGTCTCCCGGTTTTAACCGGGGACTCTCGGATATCCACTTATAAACAGCACCGGGAGCCCCCCCGATTACAGGTGGACTCCCGGTTAAATTTTTGCCACTTCGTTTAGGAAGTCTGACTAACAATTACTAATTATTAATTATTAATTGAAAAAACCTATTTCCTCAGTTCCGCTATCTCTTTCAGCGCCTCTATCGTCTTGTCGATGTGCTCTTCCGTGTTGAAAGGTCCTATGCTCAACCTTACCGTGCCGTGTATCTTCACCGTATCCAGTCCGACGTGAACCTTCGGCGCGCATTGCAGTCCCGTGCGGCATGCGATATTATGGTCAACGTCCAGCATCGTGCCTACGTCAGCCGCTTCGAATCCCTTTATGTTGAAACTTATTACCGGGTTGTGATTCTCCGTACTGTCCGCGCAGTACAATATCGCGTTATCAATGCTGCGAATTCCGTTACGCAGTTTTTCCCACAACTTCATTTCCCTGTTATGAAGATTTTCAATTCCGTTTGCCAGCACCCATTTAACTCCCGCGTTCAGACCGGCAACGCCGACAAGATTAAGCGTTCCGCATTCAAGCCTGTACGGAAATTCTTCGAGATGCGTTTCCTGCGCAGAACGTACGCCCGTTCCGCCGAAACGCGTGTACTTCACAGGAACGTTTTCCATGACATACGAACCGCCGATTCCAGTCGGTCCCATCAGGCATTTGTGCCCGGTGAAAACTACAACGTCTATTCCCATCGCCCGCATGTCAATCGGTATGCTCCCCGCGCTCTGTGTCGTATCCACAACCAGCAGTATGCCCGCTTCCTTGCATATCTTTCCGACTTCCGCGACAGGCTGAACCGTTCCGATGACGTTGGAGCAATGATTCATAACAACCATCTTCGTGTTCTTGCGTATCGATTTCTTGATATCGTCCGGATTTATATATCCTTTTCCGTCGAACATTACGTGCGTTACGTCAATTGTCCCGTTCATCTTCAAATGATGCAGCGGACGCAAAACCGAATTGTGCTCGAGCATTGTCGTTATCACGTGGTCGCCCTTTTCGGCAAGCCCCTGTATAATCATGTTGAGCGAATCGCTCGCGTTGTAACTGAAAGTCAGCCTGTTGCTGTCTTCTCCCGCGTTAAAAAATCCCGTCAGAAGTTTGCGCGTGTTCATTACAATCTCTTCCGCCTCAAGCGCGGCATCGAAACCCGACCTTCCGGGATTCACTCCGTGCTCACGGTAAAAACTATCCATGAATTTGTAAACGCTGTCAGGTTTCGGATATGTTGTTGCTGAATTGTCAAGATATATAAGATTATTCATAATTGTTGTGTTTTGCTTATAGTTTATTTCATATAGTTTTTATTCAAGTGCTATCGCGTCAGCGACTACCTCTGAAAGTGTTTTCACTTTTACGCCGAGTTTGAATTTGTTGTCTATCTGCATTAACTGGTCGACGCAGTTGTGGCACGGAGTGACGACAACCTTCGCGCCGGTCTTCCTTATCTGCTCCGCCTTTATCTCCGCGGTCTTCATCCTGCGCTCGTTATATTCGCTCATCGCCAGTTGTCCGCCGCCGCCGCCGCAGCAGTAATTATCGATTCCGTGAGGCGTCATTTCAATAAAATTTTCAACCGCTTGTTTTAAAACATATCGCTGCGGCTCTATAACCCCGCCCTCCCTTACAAGATTGCAGGGGTCGTGAAGCGTCATTACTTCCTTGTTTAAACTCTTGTCAAGTTTTATCCTTCCTTTTGAAATATACTCGGCCATTAGTTCGACCGAAGTCATCGTCTCAAAAGGAAATGATTTATTTAAATAATTCGGAGCCTCCCAGCGGAACGCTCTCGAACCGTGACCGCATTCCGCAAGCACACAGCGCTTTGCTTTCATGTCCACCGTTTCATTATACAACCTTTCCGCTATCGTGACCGCCTCGTCTTTGTTAGAAGTGAAATACGCGTAATTCGTTACGTCGTACATCTGAGTCGATAATGTCCAGCTCTCTTTCGCGGCATAGAAAATCTTTGCCATCGCCGATATCGAAAGAGGGAAAAATTTCGGCTCGCGCGGATTGAGCGTGTATAAAATATCCTTACCGGGAACGTTGAGCGGTATCGACGCGTCCGGGTCGTTCACTTCGTCCCTCAGGTCTTCTTCAAGCCAGGTTAAGGTATCCCTGAACTCGCTTTCGGGTATCGACATGTTGTTGCCCGACTGAATTGCCGCGTTTACCGTCGACTGCAGAGTCTCCGGCGTATAACCCATCTCCGTCAGCATTTCCCTGCCCTTCTTTATTACGTACCCGATATCCACGCCGATTGAACAGTGCTTCGTGCAGCGTCCGCATAACGTGCACGCTCCGAAAAGTAAGTCGACCATCTCCGCAACAGCCGCTTCGTCGAGTTCGCGCGCCTTGCTGAGCACCGGGAAATATTTTCCCGTGAACGTGCAGTAACGCTGGTATATGGATGAAATTAAATCGACTTTCTTCGCCGGAATGTACCGCTCGTCTTTCGTAACCAGATAATACATGCAGCTCTCCGCGCACAAACCGCAGTGAACACAGCTGTTAAGATGAGTGATTAATTTGCTGTCTTCCTGTCCGGAAAACACTTTCAGCCCTTTTTGTTTCTTATCTTCGAAATTCTTCATTTTGTCCGCCCCTCATTTCCCGCCGGCCATATTCCGCGCCATCCGTAGAAAAATCCGAGATGATAACGCGCCGCGAAAAAATAAATTGAATGCTTCAGTTTGCCCAGCGGCAGGTAAAGAAACAACAAACCCGCTGCTATATAATAGTAAGGAGCAAATGCCCCGTCAATCAGCGCTATAAGCGTAAACGCCTGAAACACAGTAACAAGCAGATTCGAAACGTAATCGTCGGGATTTGAAAGATATCTTAATTTTTTTAATGACGCGCGTTTAATGAAAATCCCGAGCCCGCTTGCTGCCGATACCGTGAGCAGAATAACAATCGGCCAATGCAGCGCGGCGGGAATACCGGTGTTCAAGTGGAACAGAAAAAATAATACGAAAGAAATAAACGTGCCTGTGTGATAAAATATCCCGGCTGTGTACGTCGGGTAATGCATGAATGCCGACTCTTTTTTTACTGGATTCATCGCGCCCGTGTAGGAATACGCGATAGCCGCAGTCAGGTTCCCTTTCTTAATGGAGTAGTCTTTCGGCAGATCCAGTCTGATAAGCCTTATAAGATGATAAGCAAGACTTACAAAACATACCAGAAAAGCAATCAGTGAAAATATTCGATATAAGGCCATATAAAAATATTTGTGCTAAACGCAGCCGTCCGGTTTGGGCAATCCCGCCACGCGGCAAGCGCCTCTCGCGGGTCCCAGGGGAAATAACTGGTAAATCTCTTTCAGTCTTATGCCTGTAGTCTGGCATATTGAGCGTATCATAGGCGCCATTCCCGTCTCTTCCCAGTTCTTGCGGATTACATTAATTATCGCCCAGTGTTTCTCTGTAAGTTCCTCGATTCCGTCGTACTTGGCGAACAACGCCGCTACTTCTTTATTCCAGATATTGGGATCCGTTAAAAATCCGTCGCCGTCCACCTTGAATTCCTTGCCGTCAATTTCCATGGAAATAAAAATTAAATGAGTTCGATGTATAACAATCTACTGTTTTAAATATTAATTTTGAATTCAAAAATCCCGCCCGTGACACCCTGCTTTGACATCCCCGCCCGCAGATTTTAATAAATGCGGTAAAACTGCCCTTATTTAATAATTTATTCTCTTTAACGGTTTCCTGAAAAAACCGATATTGTTTATCTTGATTTTACTCCGGATAATCGCAATTTTAGTTAACAATAAACCTCTGATTATGGAAAAATTGATTCGTTTCTCTATCGTTTTCGCCATACTGTATTTTCTGCTTTATCCGGCATTAATATCCGCGCAAGTCGACAATCCGCCGACGCTCGACCGGAGAATTCAATCCGCTGTATACCTTATCACTACCGAAACAGTCGGAACTCTCACAAAAGAAATCTCGGGCGAAAGCGAAGTCACAATAGGCGGCGCGCCTTACACTATTGAAACAAGATACGCTTACACTAACTCAAACAGAAAGGCGAGAGAGTATATAAAAGAAAAATTATCGTCGTACGGTCTTGAGACACGATACGACAATTTCAATAACACGGGCGCCAACGTCATTGGCAAAAAAACAGGCGCCGTTTACCCCAACCAGTACTATATTATATGCTGCCATTTTGATGACATGCCTCCGGTCACCACAAGTGCGATTGCCCCCGGCGCCGATGACAACGGCTCCGGCGTCGTAGGAATACTCGAAGCCGGAAGAATTATGTCGGCATACACTTTTGATTATTCGGTAATGTTCATCGCCTTCGACGAGGAAGAAATCGACATACTCGGCAGCGGCGCGTACGCGACCGACGCTTACAATCGAGGTGATTCAATCATCGGAGTCGTGAACCTCGACATGATTGCTTACGACAAGAACAACGACGGCAAGTTTGAAGTACTTACAAACGCCGTTACCGAAACATTCGCCGACGATTACATCGCTGCCGTTCGCCTTTACACCACCGACTTGATTCCTGTGAAAGATAAAACAGAAACGGGCTCAAGCGACCACGTCTCGTTTAACAAGAAGGGATATAAGGCATTTCACGTATTCGAGGACAGCCAGGAAGAAAATCCTAACATGCACTCGAAAGAAGACAACTACGCTAACGGCAACATGACGTATTTGAGAAACATCGTTCGCTCCGTCACGGCTTTCGTGATGGGCAAGGCCGGAATGCAGTAACAGTCAGCAGTTAACAGTTATACCGACAAGTCGGGACGCACAGAACGCGCAATTAGAACGGGCATAATTCCGATATGTTTGCACATCGGAGATAAGAATTAATGCTTCAGGCTTAATATTCGGATGTGCTTTCAATTTGGTTTCAGCGATTATATTTTATTCAATCTTTTTTACCAAACATAATCGCGCCTTTTACGTATTTTAATTAGCATATAATCCAGTGCAATGTTTACAAGACTAATAAACCTGCTCAAAAACGATACGGAAAATTGGGAAAAGAATAAGAATTATTTCCGTGAAATGGATATTCCTTCAAAGACCGCGCTGCTTAACGAGGGAGAAATTTCGAAATATATGTACTTCATTAAGAAAGGATGCCTGCGTATGTGGTTCAATAACGACGGCAAAGATATTACTTTCCAGTTCTTCTTCGAAAACCAGGCGGTCGCTTCCATTGAAAGTTTTTACTACAAAATACCGGGTATAATGAATCTGCAAAGCATTGAACCCTCTACTTTAGTTTTGCTGCATCGGGATGCTTTTGAAGAACTCGGAAAGAGTTACCCTGAACTCAAAGAGGATTTCTTTGAAATCATGTTAAAACGGCTTTCGAATTATTCAAATCTTTTTCTCTCCCGCATAAAAGATACCCCCAGAAAACGTTATGAGGTTTTGCTTAAAGAACATCCCGAAATCGTTCAGCGTGTTCCCCAGCATTACATTGCATCGTATCTCGGAATTACCCCTATATCCCTCAGCCGTATTAGAAACAGGATTTAATTGTATTTCTTAACAATTGTTATCGTCCTCCGGTATCAATCCTGCGTATTTTTGTATAACCTGAATTTAAATTCTTAATTTTATATGCGTACAGAATTCGTAAAGTTGAATACGGAAAAATGCAAGGCTTGCTGGAAATGTATCGAAGTGTGCGCGAAAAATGTCATCGGAAGAATTAACTTTCCGTGGCACAAGCACGCGAAAATCAACAATCCCGAAAACTGCTCGGGCTGCCTGAAATGCCTGAAGATATGCGAATTCAGCGCTTATGAATTAATACCAAAAACAAAATAACATGGAATCGTCTCAAAACAGATTTAACAAAAGCGCGTTTGTCTCCGTCGCTATGTGCACAGCCGGTCTCGCATTGCCCTTTTCGGGATATATGAATCATGTATTCCAGTTCGACGCTTTGACTGTCGGGCGGCATTTCTGGATGTCGGTGCATAACGCTTCTGCAGTGCTGTTCGCGGTTTTCGCTTTATTTCATATAATTTACAACAGGCATTCGCTGATAAGGTATATAAAGAGTATCAAAAGCATCTCCATAAAGAAAGAAGCCTTGCTGGCATTTGCGCTCGTAGTATTTATAGTCTGTATTATATCAATGCACGCACTGCATAGGGTCGGCTGAACTTACTCAATTACCCCGCGCTTGCCCTCACAGATGTTTTAATCGCCGGCGTGACATAAAGCAATCGTTTACGTTATTTTAACAATATTAGTTTTTTTGCCGTCGCAAAATTACCGGCTTGCAGTTTGTAAAAATATACGCCGCTTGATAAATCGCTTCCGTTAAGGTCAATTGAATATTTTCCTGTTTTCATTTCCCGGCTTATTAGCGTCTTTACTTTTCTGCCGAGTATATCGAAGACAAGAAGTTCGGTAAATCCGCTTTTTGGCAAATCGAATTTGATTGTCGTAACTGGATTGAATGGGTTCGGATACGCGTCGTATAATACGTACCTGACGGGGATTTCCGTACCTGTGTTGTTTATTCCGATGGTCGCGTACATCCTCGTAAGTATTCCGTAGAAACAATTCGACTTGCTGGTACCGTCATCGAAGTTTCCCGAAAACCCCCTGTAATTCTGAAAATAGTTATAAGCGGTTTCAGGCGCCGCTATTGCCTGTACGGGCAAATTGTACGTCATTACGTTGTAAGTGGCAGTGTTCAATGTCGAGAATAAAGTTAAATCCTGAAACAACGTCGAAGACTGATTGTTTGTATAAACCTTGTTCCATACCTCGGACGCGAAACTGTAGTCCCACATTTTTTCTATGAACGGGAGAAACGGAAGCATGTGCACTCCGTAAATATATCTCGGTATGTTGCCGTATGTATTGCTTATTACAAGACTGTGCCATAAGTTGCCGACAATAATATACTTCGTGTTGTATCCCGCGAATAATGGATCGCTGTTTTGAAAAGTCCTGTAGTATTTTCTGAACGCGCGGATTTCCTCTGCCAGCATCAGTTTTCCCGTATTCTTCAGATTCTCGTTTCCCATCGCAAGCCCGAATAAATACATTCCGTAATACGCCGTCGCCGATTCACTGACGCTTTCCTGGTCACGTCCCGCGCCCTGCGTCTGAATTCCGTTCATCCATGAATTCCCGTCATACCAGTCTTTATGCCTGTGCATGGGAAAATACGGATCCGTCACGGATGCGGAAGGCGAAGCAGGATTTCCTATGTCCCTGCATAACGCCAGCACCTTATTAAAATAATTGTTTCCGTTATCTGAAAATAAATTCGGCTTTTTTCTCGCTACAACAGCCGCGGCGTAAATAACGTATCCGTAGTGAAAAGCATGGTCGTTATAACGGGCATTTCCAAAATCAAAATTGTAAACATTGGGGTTGGCGTTATCCATCGCGAGCCACGATAGATAGGAAATGATTCCGCCGTAACGGTTATCCCAAATCAGTTTATTGTTCTCTCCCCCTGACCATGAAGGCGGCGGAGGGTTCCACGCTAAATTTTCGCCGTCAACCCATTTCTTAATGAATTTAAAAACCGTATCCCTTGCGGTCGAAGAAAGATTTATCAAAGAATCCTTTCGCCAGTTTGCAGGGTCAACCGCCTGATATCTTTCTATGAGTTCATCGGCAATGACAATTGTCCGCGACATTCTGCAAATATTTTTTCCAAATCCGTAAGGCGACGTCGTCGGCTGATTTGTTCCGTTCGGTGTCTGATATTTCGCCCCGATAGTCGTATCGAAATCCGCTTTCAAATGAGAATACAGCGTGTCGTACCACTTAACCGTTGTGTTGGGAACGTTCGTCAGGTTTCCCGCGGCGGGATACCAGGAATAATCCGGTATCATATTCTCAACCATATTCCATGTTTTTCCGTAAACCTCTTTCATGTCTCCCCTCATGCACCGGAACCTCAGAATGTTCGAAGTCTGATTCGACAGCATATCCTGATGATGCGGCAATGACAGCATAAGCAGGGAATCACTGCCGCTGTTTGTCGTAAATTCAAAATTGAAATTGAATTTTGTCGTGTCGGATGCAACGTTCGCCGATATTTTTCCCCTTAAAGGAATATATTTTGAGTATGTATCGAGAAGTTGAATTCTCGCTGTTGAATCCGCCGCGTTCGGGTCGGTATTCTGTGTAGTGACATAAGCCATTCTTAAATAACCATTGAACGGCGACGAGCATGTTATGCCGTTCGGCAAAAACGAAAGCGTGATGTCGCTCGTCGAATATAGCATGAATATTTGCTTATTGGCGGAGGCGCCCGCGAAATATATTTTAAATTTATTCCCTGTTATTACCGTCGCGGGGGATGCCTGAATTATGTTTCCGTTGACAGACAGCATCGCGTTGTACGGAGAATAAAACATCGGTCTTAAGTTCTGGTATTTCATCGTAAAATAAGGCATCCCTCTTACTACGGGACATTCCATGTAATTTGATGCGCCGGACGACCATCTGAAAGTCGCTGACAAATCGTCATAATTGTAGAGCGTTCCTTTAGACATTGCCGCGCTGTCAAGCGTACCGAAAAAATAATATACCGATGACAGCCAGTTAATCTGGTCCGTTGAATCATTCGGCGTCCAACTCCAGTTGGAAAACTCGCACGAAGGAGTAACGTATCCGAAACCAAACATTTTTGTATTCGTAATTTCGCCTGAAGATTTATACGCCGCAATTAAATACGGCAATGGAAATATTTTTTCCGCTCCGATATCCTGCCTTCCCGGTACATAATTAAAACCCGGAAATGTGCCCTGCTTCATAATCGCGTTCGCGAACCATGCGTTTGTCGGGTATGGAAATCGAAGCGAATCATACATGTATGTCAGGGGTATTTTATTCTGAACGGCGCTTCCGAGTGTGGCAAGATATGGCTGAGAAGTGGAAAAAGGCTGACCGTACGTCCATTGAGAATATGAGTTGTTGTAAAGAGTCAAGATAGAAATCACGATAAACAGGACTGAAGCCGGAAAATACTTTGTTTTCATAAGAATATAATTTAAGAGTTACAATAATGTTTGTAATCGTATTTGGCTTACACGGTAATTTAATAAAATTCATATAATTATATCATACAAAAGCCGTGATTAAAACGAAAGATTTTAACTTATGAGTTAACCAAATTGCGGTGATTCATCGCGTAGTGGCGTTTCGTAGCATATTCACTTGAAAAACGACGTTACCCCACCGTAACCGGGAGTCTCCCCGCTCTTTGGGGAACTCCCGGTAATTCTTCGAGTGGAAAAACCACCCATAAAAAAAATAAAGTATTAACACTTTATTTTATAATTCTTATACTGTTGAAAATACGGCAAATAAATGAAAATTATTCGCTTTTTATTAATTTTTGTCCGTTTGTCTCAAAATATAATCGTTTGTCTCATTTTAAGACCTGATTATTAAAAATCAGAACGAAGTACTGATACTATTGCGGTCTTATATATTGTAATTACAATTATTTATAATCCTTTTAAATTTCCTCACCGGAACTAACCTTTCGGTACAATATTTGCATCGTCATATTTAACAAAATATTTCGGGGGCATCAATGAAAAAATTAGTTATTACTTTTTGGGTTCTGTCCACTTTAGTTTTGACATCATTATTAAACGCTCAGCCGTATGGCTGGTATTCACAGACCAGCGGTACAACAAGCAACCTGAATAATGTAAAATTTGTCAGCCCGACTACAGGAACTATTGTCGGGCAAAGTGGAGTAATTTTAAAAACTACCAATGCCGGTGCAAACTGGTTTTCACAAACAAGCGGTACCACAAATCACCTTTTCGGTGTGTATTTTCTTAATGCAAATACCGGATGGGCTGTCGGCGATATCGGTACAATTCTGTACACTTCAAACGGAGGTAATACCTGGGTGACACAGTCAAGCGGCACATATTACCAGCTCCGTCAGATTACTTTTTTAAATTCAAATACAGGTTTCATAGTTGCATGGTACGGCACTGTTCTGAAGACTACGAATGCCGGAACTAACTGGGTAAGCCTTAATACCGGAACGAGCAATAACCTGCTCGGTATTTCTTTTGCAAACAACAATACCGGTTTTGCTGTTGGCTGGTACGGCACCGTAATCAAGACTACAAACGGCGGCGCCAACTGGCAATCACTTTCAAGCGGCACTACGTACACACTCGAAGATGTTACTTTCTTCGATACACAGGTAGGACTTATTGTCGGCGAGAACGGCACTGTGCAGAGAACTACAAACGGCGGCGCGAACTGGGCGGCACAATCGAGCGGCACCGGGAACTGGCTATCCGGCATAACGTCTCCGCACACTAACTTTGCGACTATGATAGGTGAACTGGGAATTATCAGAACAACTACCAATGCAGGTGTAAACTGGTATTCGCTTACAAGTAATACCGGCATCTGGCTGCACAAAATAAGTTATGTCGATACGCTCAACGGCTGGGCAGTCGGTGATTATGGCACTATCATACATACAACCACCGGCGGATGGCTTCTTCCGACAGCGCCGTCACTAAGCGGTCCGTCAAATGGCTCGACATGTATTTCTCTGACGCAAAATATCACATGGGCGGTTGTAGCGCCGCCTGTCTGCACTTACAGGCTTCAGATTGCAACGTCTAATACTTTTGCTTCGCCCGTTCTGGACAGCGCAGGAATAATTAATCTTAACATGAATATTCCCGCGTCAAGACTGAATAACGGAACGCAATACTACTGGCGGGTGATGGCTGTAAATCAGGTCGGACCAGGACCATGGTCTTCTGTCAGAAACTTTACAACTACTTATCCGACACGCCGTCTGCGCCGACACTGGCATTGCCGGCAAACAACACGATCCTGAGTACGCTCACGCCTCTGCTCGACTGGGACAGCGTAACGTCAGCCAATTCATTCAGGATAAGAGTTTCGTCAGATTCAACTTTTGCTACGACTCAAATAGATACGAACAACCTGAACGTTACAAAATATCAGGTGCCCGCAGGAAAACTGCAGAACGGGGTAAAATATTACTGGAGAGTTAACGCCTCAAATTCCTGCCAGACAAGCGCATGGTCGGCTACTTGGAATTTCAGGTCGGCGCTCGCTCCGGCGGCTCCGAATCTTGTAGCGCCGCTTAACAATTCTAACATAAGCAGCCTCATTCCTCTCTTTGACTGGGACAGTGTAACATCCGCAAATTCATTCAGGATTATTATTTCTTCGGATTCATTATTCGCTACGTCAATAGTGGACTCCGCTGGCATTACACTTACTAAATACCAGATACCTTCCGGAAAAATTCAGTACGGAATCAGATACTTCTGGAAAGTCAACGCGTCAAATCCTTATTTCACCGGTCCGTGGTCGCAGGCGTGGAATTTTATGGCGGCGCTCACAAACTCGGGCAATCTGGGAAGCGAAATTCCGAAAGCATACAAACTTTATGATAATTATCCCAATCCTTTCAATCCGACAACGAATATCAAATTTGACTTGCCTGCGAACTGTATGGTGAAAATCAAAATATATGATGTAATGGGAAGAGAAGTAATGAACCCGGTAAACGGATTTACAAATGCAGGCTCGTACGAAATACAGATTAATGCTTCGAATCTTTCAAGCGGAATTTATTTCTGCAGAATTGAAGCGGATTATTTCACGGATGTAAAAAGAATGCTGCTGATAAAATAAAAACATCAGACTCATTATTCGATATTAGCAATAATAGAGGAAGCCCCTTTACTGGGGCTTCCTCTTTTTTACGCCCTTCAGTTTTTTAAATTTCCGACTCTCACCGCTTTCCGGTTCTCTGCCGGGTCTCGATGCCTTAAATAAATTCTTTGTTGTCTCAATCAGCCGCCTAAATCAGCCGTCACAACGCGGTTCATCTTTATAATAAATGTATCTTCCCCGCAGGCTTTCGCTCTTGCCGTTGACGTGGTTCGCAGGAACTCGTGAAACCGGCGGCACACGGCTTTTAGAAATTTTATAACACCTTTAATTATCCGATACTATAATCACAATATATTGTGATTTATTATATAATATTAATCATTTAAGAAATATCAATGCCCATATTCCCATTATAATGTGGTTTAGTACTAAAATGTATTTAAAAAAGAGGAATTAAGGTCTGAAAATGATGGGTGTGATAACTACTTAGACTTCTGAAAAAACAATTCGTATCCGAGAGTCTCCCGGTTTTAACCGGGGACTCCCGGTAACAGAGTAGAGCGTCGTTTTTCAGAAGTCTACTAAATAATGGTATATATAATATTTTGTTTATTTAAAAATCCTGTGTTACATCTATTATCCAAATACTTCTGCCGTATGTTGAGATTGCGACATACTTTTTTTTGTCAGGGGATTTTTCAATCAAACGCATTTCTGTAATGATTACTGCTTCGGGAAGTCCGTTATTCCATCTTTCCCAGCTCTTGCCTCCATCTATGGTTTTGTAGCATCCTTTCGAAGTTCCAAGATACAATATTTTTTCATTTTCCGGATTTACTATGATTTCAGCAAGAGGAACATCAGGCATATTGCCGGTTATGTTTTCCCAGTTTTTCCCTTTATCTTTTGTTATAAAAATTCTTTCTGAAGGGCTGTCAGCCTGAGACATCAGCGCATAAGCGGTATTGCTGTTTTTCGGGTCTATAGTTACAAATTTTATATATGAATTTTTAGGAAGACCGCCGGAGCGTTCATCCCACGAGCCGTTTTCATAAATTTTTAATTTATTTTTATTATCGGTCGAATCCATAAGGCAGACATAAAGCAAATCCGAGGATGAATTTTTTGCAACGGCAAAATTGCCGATAGGGAAATGAAATCCGCCTGGATTAAATTTTTTCCATTTGCCGCCTTTATCGGAAGAGATGTAAAGATGATTATCACAGCTTACGTAAAGGTTGAAATTTGACGCATTATTATTTTTAATATGCGTATAGAAATTATCCCAGTTCAGTCCGCAAGTATCCACTCCTTTATTTATATCCTGATAATTTATACCGCCGTTTGTTGATTTGAAGAGCGAGCAGAAGTTCGGTCCTGCACAGCCGTACTGCGCATAAAAAATATTGAGAGGATTTTCAGGGTCGATGCAGACGGAAGCGCAGTCGCCAATCCAGTAGTTATACCACGTAGATCCCATATTGCTTGTACCGCATATGCCGTCATCTATAGCCGTTCCGTAAAGATAATTTCCGTTTGAAGGGCTTACATCGAAGCCGTAAAATTGTGAAATCGGAAGCGTATTTTTTGCCGTACTCCATTTTTCTCCTGCATCGGTTGACAGGGAGAATCCTCCGTCGTTTCCTTCATAAATCGTTTTCCCGTTTTTATCCCAGGTGATTGCGTGATGGTCAGCGTGAACATTCACGTCTTCGATTAATTTCCAGCTGTTGCCGCCGTCTTTTGTTATCGAAAGCGATGCCCATCCGAGGAGTACCCTGTCGGGGTCAACGGGGGAAACGGAAATGTAATTGTTAAATGCTCCCTGGTAAAAACCTGAGTTGTCTTTATTCACATAAGAAGGCGTAATTTTTTTCCAGTTCTTTCCGTCGTTATCGGTTTTATAAACCCCTTTAAGCGAAGGCGAGCCGTAACCCGAAACAGAAACATAAATTATCGAAGGATTTTTTTCATACATACTTATTGAAGTTCTGCCTATATCTTTGTTTGGCAGCACGGGGTCATCCCCTATTCGCTCCCATTTGTCTCCGCCGTCTTCGGATTTATAGACTCCCGAAATTTTAAGATGTCTGTACTCATCTGACTGCGATTGATTTTCCACGGCTGTATAAAGAATTTTCGGATTTTTGGAATTTATTGCAAGGTCTGTTGTCAATCCGCTTAGATGCCTTTCCCAGGTTTCCCCGCCGTCATCAGAGCGGTAATATCCCGAATCTGTAACAGCGTGAATTTTATTTAGGTTTGACGGAGTGTAGCATATTTTATAAAAGGCATTCGGAACAGGGCTAAGAGCCGGCGAATCCCAGTGTTTGCCCCTGTCTTTCGTTTTCCAAAGACCGATTCCCGGGAGCGAACAATTTCCCGTTCCCACGAAGATTGTATTTTCGTCATCGGGATTTGTTACGAAGCTCCCGATAACAAGCGTGCCGAGGTTATCGGCAATCGGTTCGTATTTTGAACAGTTATTATCTGTCTGAAAGATGCCTCCTGTTTCAGAAGCAATGCGCAGACCCGATTTTATTATTTCGAATTCATATATTCGTCCCGAATAGTATGAACCCGCGGCATAATGCAGTTTCTGACCGAATGGTCCTATGCATTTCCATTTGTTATCGGAATTGTTATCCGAAGGATTGTCTATAAACAGTCTGAATCCAAAAATCAGAAGAAAAGAAGAAACGGCTATTATGCCTTGCAAAAGATTGTGTGATTTTTTCATAACGGAGTAATATTAATAATAATATTTATTAATATATATGGAGAATTATTTTTAAGTTTCACCGTTTTGTTACAATTGGACTATTGTATCGATACCATTTTCTTTGCATCCGTAAAATTTCCCGAGGTTAATTTTCAATAATATATTCCCGAAGATAGATTACCGCTGTTGAAAATTGTTTCGTGTTCTCCCTGCATTAGTTTTTCGATAACAAGGGAAGCTATTTCCTTGCCGGGCGAATTTAAAATATGGAAAAACAAAATCAAACGGGAATCAATAAAGATTTTTTCAGATGTGAATTTAACCGATTTTGAAATGTAGTTCTTAGAGTACCAATACAAAGTGGACAGGACCGGCTGAAAGTCCGCCGTGGCAGAAATCGAATCCGACAATCGGTCAAAGATTCCGATTTATCGGAGGACTTTTCGGGTATTCAAAATTCATTTCTTTCTACTTTAGATATAATATATTCTTTATTCTTAATCGATTTTAATTTCTTTTCGAACACCATCGCTTCGCTTCTTGTATTAAATTCTTTCGAATAAAGTAATTTCCATGGTCCTTTGTTTTTTGTTGTGAAGTTTTTGTTTGAATTGTGCCTGCTTATTCGGGCATTTAAGTTGTTCGTCTGCCCTATATAAAGCTTTCCGGTAGATTCAGATATTAAAATGTATGTTGAATACATTTTGAAAATGAAAAGTGGACAGGGCCGGAATCGAACCGGCGACACACGGCTTTTCAGGCCGTTGCTCTACCAACTGAGCTACCTGTCCATTATATTACAAACTT
>JAJTBN010000242.1 GCA_021286895.1 Bacteroidota bacterium
ACATTTTTGGAACCAGATTTATTTTTTTCTAACTAAAAATTGTCGTGTACATAGAAAAGCCTTAATAACGCATTTTAAAGTATTTAACCGCTGTTCCGGATATAACTGTTGCGTCATTGTCCTGGCGGAAATAACTTAAGGAGTAACATGAAGCCGGCGCAACAGGCGAAGTATATGCAGTCCGAGGCGTAAGCCGCTGGAAAGTTTTTACGCAAATATAAGACCGTTATAAGGATTTTTAGGATTACAATACAGACGGAAGCGGTAAGTTCTTAGCCTTAAGTATCGCCGAGCATTCTTCGCAGTAAACACTTCCCTTGATGTCGATATCTTCAACTGAATTCGAAGCATGCATAACACATTCCCAGTTTTTGCAGTGGTAAAGTCCGAAATTGTGTCCTATTTCGTGAAGTATTTCCTTGATGCTCCTGCTCAAAAGCAGTTTGGGGTCTGATTCTGCAGTGTAAAATTCCTCGTACAGCCTGCATACAGAAACGATTGAAAATTTCCCGTTCAATTGCGCCTCTCCGAATACATGCGTCAGAACAGGCACGAACAGGTCCATGTCTGTCAGTACAAGAAATAATCCGTCGCTTTCGGGGTTAGACTTTATAATCGATTCCAGAATCTTCGTGGAATGATACTGGCGCCTTAACTGATTGTAGGCCGGTTCGATGTTTACGGGTGTGTAAAAAATATTCACGCTCTCAAAATACAAAGACAGCCTTTCTTTCAACTTCCTAAGCAATGGGTCGTTTGAAAACTTAAGCGGAACAATATTCAGGTTCATTACTTAATCTTCCGTAAACCGTATTTGTTTATTTTGTTGTAGAGCGTTACTCTCTCTATTTCGAGAATCTCCGCGCTTTTTGATATGTTCCAGTTGTTTGTGTTGAGAACTTTAATGATGTATTTCTTTTCTATGTCCTCAAGACTGTTTCCCGAATCACCGTTCATAGCTAATCCGTTCGTAATCTGAAAATCCGATTCTTTCAAGTGCAGGTCGTCCGGCTCTATATAATCCGTCTTACCTATAACAATTGCCCTTTCAATCGTGTTCTCAAGTTCGCGTACGTTGCCCGGCCATTCGTAGTTCAGCAGCTGGTCGAGCGCCTTGTTTGAAATCCCGCCTATTCCCTTGTTCATAAGTTCCGAGTATTTTTTAAGGAAGTGATTCGCGAGTATCGGTATGTCCTGTATCCTTTCGCGAAGCGGCGGTATGTTGATTGTTATAACGTTCAGCCTGTAGTAAAGGTCCTTCCTGAACTTGCCTTCGTCTATGAACTTTTCCAGCGGCTCGTTTGTCGCGGTGATTATTCTGAAATCGCTTTCCACCATCTCGTTGCCGCCCACACGGTTGAATTTCTTCGATTCGATTACGCGCAGCAGTTCGACCTGAGTCTTTGAAGAAACGCTTCCTATCTCATCGAGAAATATCGTTCCGCCGTTCGCGATTTCGAATTTTCCTTTCCTTCTGAAATGCGCTCCTGTGAACGCGCCTTTTTCATGCCCGAAAAGTTCGCTTTCAAGCAGGGATTCCGAGAGAGCGCCGCAGTTTACTGTAATGATAGGGAAGTACTTTCTCTTGCTGTTCTGGTGTATCGCCTTCGCGACGAGTTCCTTTCCCGTTCCGCTTTCGCCTCTTATCATTACCGTCGAATCCGTTTCGGCGACAGTCTGGATAAGGACTAAAATTTTCTTCATCTGCGGGCTTTCGCCTACGAGATTTTCGGGAATAATGAAATTGTCAATCTGCTTTTTCAGTTCGACGTTTTCCTTCCGGAGGTTTCTGCTTTCGAGAGCGTTGTGAACTATGTTGTTAAGTTCGTCCGGATCTACCGGCTTCGTGACATAATCGTAAGCGCCGTCCTTTAATGCCTGTATGGCAGTCGGTACTGACGCGAAAGCCGTAATAAGTATGACGATGCAATCCTCGTCAATCTCTTTAATCTTCTTCAGAAGTTCAAGGCCTGTCATTCCCGGCATTTTCATATCGAGCAGCGCAAGGTCGAATTTCCCCCTTGAGAATACCTTGAGAGCCTCGTTGCCGTTCTCAGCGGATTCAATTATGTATCCCTCTTCCTCAAACCAGTGCGTCAGCGATTCCCTGACAATCTTTTCGTCATCTACTATTAATATTTTGTTTTCTTTCATTGTTATGATATCATATAGTTAATGGTAATGTGAGCTTGAAAGTCGTTCCCATGTCCGACGTGCTTTCAACCTCTATGTTTCCCTTATGCGAACTGATAATTCCGTACACTATCGAAAGCCCAAGTCCTGTGCCCTTCGCGGCTTCCTTCGTTGTGAAGAACGGCTCGAATATGTAAGGTATGTCCTTCTCGTCTATTCCGTATCCCTCGTCCTTAATCCTTAATATCGCGTTGACACCGTCATGCGTCAGTTCTATAGTAATAGTGCCGCCCCTGTTGGACATTGCCTCAATGGAATTTATCAGGAGTGAAATTATTGCCTGCTGTATCTTCTGAGGATTGCAGGTTATTATAAGCGAATTTAAATCGTAGTTCTTTTTAAGTTTTATGTTGTGTATCTCGAGATGGTGATTTATGAGCAGCGCGCACTTCTCGATTATGTCCACAAGGTCGTTGTTCGTAAACTGGTCTTCGCTCCTGTGCGAGAACAGCAGCAGGTCCTTTACTATGTTGCCGCACCTCGACGATTCGTCGATAATCAGCGTAAGGTAATTGTTAATCTTTTCAATCGCGGGGTCGTCATCCCGACCTTTCAGTTTCTTTGAAATTAATTTGCTGTAGGTAAGTATGCCTTCGAGCGGATTGTTCAATTCGTGCGCGACTGTCGCGGAAAGTTTTCCGAGTGATGCAAGTTTTTCCATCTGTACAACCTGCTCGTATATGTTCTTCAGTTCCTTCGTCTTTTCTTCAACCTTCACATTCAGGTTGTCCGACCAGTCCTTGATTTCATTGTATGCCTGCGCTAACTGTCTCGACATCTCATTGAATTCGCGCGCGATTTCGCCCAGTTCGCTCCGCGAGCGGACAAGAATTCTGTAATTCCAGTTTCCTTTGCCGAGTTCCGTTATCCCTTTCTGAAGGTTCTTTAAAGGCTTGTTCACAAGATAAAGTATGAATAAACCTGCGAAACCGGACATTATCACGGTTATAATAAACGACGAATAAATCGTGTATTTCTGGTTCTGTATAACGGTGTTCTCCGCGTCTTTCATTGAAACCATTACGTCAAGAACGCCGAGTAACTTGTTCCTCGAATTGTGCGCGTGGCATTCGGCAGTGTAACAGTCCCTGTCGTTTTTAATTGGATTCACCAGTCCGAGAATCCTTTCCTTTCCTTCGGACTCAAATATGCGTATGCTGTCACGAGGCGATGAAACATACTGTCTCGACGACTTGTCGTGACAGACATTGCACGCTTCCGCGTCCATGTCCACTGTCTTGTTTACTTCCGTAGAATCGGTTGAGTAAGTGATGACGCCCTGTTTATTGTAAATCCGAATCCTCTTTACACCCTGCTCGTTGCTGATTGCCTTAATCGTTTCGTAAATATCCTCGCGTTTGTTGTGAAGCATGCTGTATCTCGTGGAGTATTTTATCAGGTCGCTGATATTATATGCGGTCTGCATATAAAGACGGGTGATGTCTTTCTGCAGATTGTGAACCATGAAATAGGTATGGAGAGTAAGAAACCCGACCAATAAAATGAGAGTTGAGAAGAATAGTTTAAAACTCAATTTGTTGAGGAAACGGGGTTTCATTCGAATTTATTGTTTACATTAACTTACCTAAGCACGCGGAGACTTTCAATTTAATAATTAATGCACCGACCTTGCGGCCAGTGCATTAATTTTATACTATTGGTAGCAGTATTTTAAACTTTGAGGAACAATTCTTCAAAATCTTTTATGCTCTTTTCGT
>JAJTBN010000243.1 GCA_021286895.1 Bacteroidota bacterium
CTAATACTACCATTTTTCATAATGTATCACACCGGGGTTATACTTGTCTTTCGGCTCCGGATTTCCGGCCGGAATACCTACAGGTATAAAATTCAGCGGCACAACATGTTCGGGTATTCCGAGTAAATCCGTGACAATTTTCTTTCTGTCCTTATACGGATGCAATGCCGTCCATACTGCTCCAAGATCGAGCGATTCAACTGCTAACAGTATATTCTCAGTCGCCGCGCTGCAGTCCTGTACCCAGTATCCAAGATCACCGCTGCCCCATTGTTTAAGAGTATTGCCCGCTACTACAATTCCCGCCGCGGCTTTTTCCGCCATTTTAGCGTATGGAAGCGAGCGGGCTAATTCGAGCAATGTATTTTTCTCTTTTATAAGTATGAATTCCCACGGTCTTTTATCTACTGCCGACGGGGCGGCCATACCAGCCCGGAGTATAATTTCAAGTGTATCGTCGTCAATAACTGCTTCCTTGAAATTCCTAACGCTTTTTCTTCTGAATATTGTTTCGAGTGTGCTGTTCATTTTTCTGTTTCTTCAAATTTATCATTTTTATTTCCGAACAAAAACATAGAATGAGTTTCCTTGCCGTATTTCAGCAAATATTAGCAATTTTTTTTGATTGCGAAAAACTTTATTTTAAACAATAATTATGATAAAGGCGTCAGACCTATATAAAACTTACAGCGGTGGAATCCACGCCCTTAACGGCGTTAGTTTTGAAGTTAACCCGGGCGAAATATGCGGTTATATCGGAACAAACGGCGCAGGGAAATCGACTACACTCAAAATTCTTTGTGGCATGTTGAATTTCGATAAAGGGAGCGTGAGTATAGGAGACAGCAAACTTCCCGGTAATGAGGAGAAAATAAAGAGTATCATAGGGTATGTTCCGGAATCCGCCGAAATGTTTAATTCGCTTACCGTGAAGGAATATTTTGAGTTTATCAGGGATGTCAGGAATATAGATTCATCTTCAGGACTCAGAAGAGCGAATTATTTTGCCGAATTGTTTTCTTTCACGCAGCACCTTGGCGATTCAATAGGGAAACTGTCAAAGGGTAACAGACAGAAAGTTCTCATAACATCCGCTCTGCTTCATAATCCTGATATACTTCTTTTCGACGAGCCGCTGAACGGACTTGACGCGTTCTCGATTATGATTTTTCAGGATATGGTCGTGAAACTTGCCGCGAAAGGTAAAACCGTATTCTATTCTTCGCATCTTCTCGACCTTATGGAAAAGGTCAGTTCGAGAATAATCGTTATAGACAAGGGAAAGATACTAATAGACAAGCCGAAATCGGAACTTAACAATTCCGAAGAATACAAGTCGCTCGAGAGTTTTTTCAGAGAAATAGCCGTTAGGGACAAAATAAAAGAGTTTGCCTATGACGAGGCATTCTCTTAAAATACTCATTCTCTTTTTTGCATCGTTTCTTACAGCGAGCGCCCAGCTTATAAACAATGAGGCTGATACGCTCATACTTACTAACGTTGTCAGAAATGATTTTTACAACGACCTAAACGCCGCCAACCTGAATTCCGCAGTCTATTACAACGGAACGTACAGCAAACTGCGTTATTACATCAAGAACAATTTCAATTCCTCCGTAACAAAATTCTCCGATAACTTTTCTACCGATAACAACAATCTTTATGTCACGACCGATTACGCTTTGTCAAAGAATGTCTATGCCGGCGGTGGAGTGATAAGCAAACTTCTTACAGGCAATAAGGACATGGGTCTTAATAAGGGATACAATAATTTCTTCTTCACAAGCCTCGATTTCGTATCCGGCGATTTGTTCAGCCTCGATACGAAATTCGGGATAAAAAATGAAAAGCAGATAGACGTTTACAACACGGGTCTTTCCGGCTCGCTTGAAGGACGTCTAAACAGGCTGCTTGTATCGGGATTTGAGTCGTCGGGAATTCTTCGTGTCTCGGCGGATGAATACGGTGAAAAGACAAACTATACGGGAGAACTGTATTCGGATGTCAGAAAACAATTTTCCGAATATTCCGAAAATGAATCGGTCATCAGAGCATATACGCTCAGGACTGATTTTTACACGCCGGCCACGATTAGTATTATCAAGAAATACGGCGTGGAGAACAATATTCAGTCAAGGTATGACAACTACATTCTGCTCAGCGACAATCTTTCCTATAAGTTCACGAAGGATTTGTCACTTAAAGTGAAGGGAGCGTATTTCTTCAAGAACATTCAGAATGCTTACCAGTATAAGCCTCCGGGCGGGAGCATATTTCTGGAAAATATTTACAACAACAGGATAAACGAAAATCTGCTGCAGGCGGGTATCGAGGTGGAATTCAAGAAAGGTGATTTCGTCTCGAAGTTTAACGGGAGTTATTCAGAAAGGGAGGAAAATCACAAGCCGACTGATTTGACGGACGTGACTCCGCAGCAGCAAAGGGATATCGAGAATGTTGAAATGGATAAGAACAACAACAGCAAGACTTCTGTCGCGTATCTGGAAGTTTACTACCACCCTTCGGCGCTCCATACCTTCAGATTTCAGGGAGGTTCATCCTTAATGAGGTACGACACCGAAAGCCAGATTAATTACGACGACCGCGACGAACTTCTTTTCAACGCTGTTATAGCGCACAGGTATTACAATCTCAGAAACTTTTATGTCGAAACATCTTTCGAATTTAATTCGTCGCTGCTTGATTACATTTACAAGCAGAAAAGCGCCAACAACAACACAAACAAAGTTTATAAACTTAATTCGATTAGCATTTACTCCCCCGTGAGAGCAGTTACCACTAAGAATTATTTTCAGGTACTTGCAAATTATACCGTCTATAAATACGAAGACATTGTGTCTCAGGTGCAGAGTTTTTCGTTCAGGCAGATGTACCTCTCCGATTCGACGGATATCAGGATATCGCGGAAATTCACAGGCGGCTTATACGGCGTGTTAAAGGTTTACGAGCAGGGCCAGTTTAACAACGCGAATTTTTCCGTAAAGCCGACAAACTATTCCGACGAAAGAACTCTGGGCACGACCATTACTTACGAAATGAAAGAGTTTGTGAATTTCTTCATTGGGTTCAGGCATTATATAAGACGCTATTACAATTACGAGAAAAGCGAAAAGGTGCTGAAACGCACACAGGCAATTTACGGGCCTTACGCGGGGATAAGGCTTAACATCAGGAACAACTCAAGCATTAACGTGCTTGGAGGAATTGACAAATATGAAGCAACGGACAATTCCTTGACAAATACATCAAAGAATCTTATTATAAATATTTTGTGGAATATTTAAGTATGGAATCTCACAAAGCAGGATTAATATTAGGGAGCAAAAGGACTGAAATTAATAAGGTAGAAAAACTGTTGTTTATACTGAATGACGTATATAAAATCGAACAGGAAAGGTTTGTTAATTTCAGCATTGCAGTCTCCGAGGCGCTGATGAACGCGATAGTCCACGGTAACAAAGAATCGGACGGAAAAAGAGTTTTCGTTGATGTTTATGAAAGCGAAGAAGAAATATCGGTTATAATCAAAGATGAAGGCTGCGGGTTCGATTATACCTCAATCCCCGATCCTACAACCGATGAGAACCTGCATAAGGATCACGGCAGGGGATTGTACATTATGAAGATTCTGACTGACAGTTTTGAATGTAAAGCGACAGATAAGGGGACTCTGGTGAAACTCGGAATATCAAGAAATCATTCATAATTATATTTATTAACTTAAATCAATCGAAAGATGAAAATAACAATCGTCGGTGCCGGTAATGTCGGGGCAACAGCTGCTCAGATTATTGTCGACAAGGCTTTGGCTAACGATGTCGTACTTCTCGATATCGTGGAGGGAATCCCGCAGGGGAAAGCGCTGGATATTTACCAATCGGC
>JAJTBN010000244.1 GCA_021286895.1 Bacteroidota bacterium
AAACTGGTTGTTACTACTGTGCTGCTTGTAGTGATACAACTTTTAACGGCTTATTTCATCGGTGACTACAGCGTCTGGGTGCTGGTAATTATGTCGTACTTCATCGGCTCGACTATTACACATGCTTTATTTCTCGCCATACACGAGATTACTCACAACATGGCATTTAAAAAACAATCCGCGAATAATCTTTTCGCTATGTTTGCGAATCTTCCGATAGTCTTTCCGTATTCTATGTCGTTTAAAACTTATCACACTATGCACCATCAGAAACAGGGCACGGATGGAATAGATGTTGATGTACCCTCAAAAGCCGAGACGAAAATATTCAGAGGGACTTTCGGAAAATTTATCTGGGAAGTAAACCAGATTTTCTTTTACGCGTTGAGGCCGATGTTTATCTATCCTTTGAAACTTAAAAAATGGCATTATATAAACATCGCGGTTCAGGTTGCCGCGATGGCGGTCTTCCTTCCTATGGCCGGATGGAGCGGTTTGTTTTATCTTCTTCTTTCGGCGTTTTTCGCGGGCGGGCTTAATCCCGTTGCCGGTCATTTCATAGCCGAGCATTATGTCTTTAAAGAAGGTCAGGAAACGTATTCATATTACGGGCCGCTTAATTTGCTTATGTTCAACGTCGGATATCACAACGAACACCACGATTTCCCGAGCATACCCGGAAGCAGGCTTCCGAAACTTAAGAAAATGGCTCCGGAATTTTATGATACATTATACGTTCATAAATCATATCTTTCTGTGATTTTCAGGTTTATTACAGATTCCGCATTGAGCCTTCACTCAAGAGTTAAGAGGAAATAAAAGCCGGTATTGATTATGTATCGATTATAGAACTGTTTTTCTCACCATTATTTTATTTATGTAATGTTTTTCGGCAGAATGCTCCTTTTTAGTAAAAACTGCGGCTTCTTTTTAGTTTGAAAAAAAGCGTAAAATAAGTTAATTTACTAATTATTATACAACGGAGAGGTGGCTGAGTGGTTGAAAGCGGCGGTCTCGAAAACCGTTATGGGGGCAACTTCA
The DNA here is from genome assembly GCA_021286895.1 of Bacteroidota bacterium. Classification (GTDB taxonomy): domain Bacteria; phylum Bacteroidota; class Ignavibacteria; order Tepidaquicellales; family Tepidaquicellaceae; genus CAIKZJ01. The sequence goes on from JAJTBN010000244.1 coordinate 1,042, forward strand.
TCCAGGGTTCGAATCCCTGCTTCTCCGCGATAAAAAGGTTTTTGTTCACTGAACAAAAACCTTTTTTGTAACAGGATAAAAATTTAGCCTTTTTTACTACTACCGTGAATGTGAAAACTCTGCCTTTATTTTCCCCGCTATCTTAGATAAATGCGTTTTGTTCTTCCCGATGAAATCCATTAAAATTGTATAGTTATATTTTACAAAATTCGGTAAATTTATCCATTGCCTTTTGAAAAAAGAAATTTTAAAAAAACTATTGTGCATATTCTGTTCCATCGGCATAATTTCACATCAATATTATCCACAATATTTCTTTTGATAATCAGGGATTAAACTATTGTTCAGAGAATGAAAGTATCTCGAAAATTATCTATTCTTTTTATAGCGGCGTTTGTCATGTCGATCATCCTGCAGTTATTTTTACGTTATTATGACGTGAAGCAAAGAACTGTGTTGCTTGACGCACAGAAAACCGGCTTTGAGTCTATAATCACAAACGTGCTTAATCTCAAGAAAGAGAAATACGCCTCGGCTACCGAAGACTATTCAGGATGGGATGAAATGGTCGGATTTACCAAAAACCGCTCTAAGGAATTTGCCGAAGCAAACCTTAACACGGTAATAGGGACGTACAAAGTGGATTACGTCTGGGTTTATGACGAAAACGAAAATATCATACATTATACAAAAAACAATAGTGCGAAAGATATTCCTTCCATAGGTGCGTATATAAATGTAAAATCAATTTTCAAAAATCAGCCGGTCGTAAATTTTTTTACAGTCGTCGACAGCGCTGTGATACAGGTGTTCGGAGGGACTATTGTACCGACGTCTGATTTCAAGACACATTATTCGAAACCAGCAGGATATTATCTTATTGCAAAAATTTGGGACTCTGCGTATATAAAGGAGTTTGAACGCGCCACGGCCTCAAAAATTAAGATTTACGGAAACAACGAAATCATAGAAGTCGAAAATCCCGATATAGAAACAAGCGTCACAAGAACATTTCAGGATTATACGGGAAATGATTTCCTAAAGATTAATTTCAGAAAATCGAACGAGTATCTCGTCCAGTTCGACAGGATATCGATTTATTCATTATTCATTTCCGCAGTTGTCTGGCTCACTGTACTGCTTATCTTCTTCGCGTTCTCGAGGAACTGGATTACAAGCCCTCTTAACAGCATCGAAAAAGCGCTTATAACTAACGACGGAAAACATCTTTCGGGTATCGGGAAAAGAAAAAACGAATTCGGCGATATTGCCGAACTGATGAAAAATTACTTCCGAGTGAATAAAAATCTGACGGAGGAAGTCGAGCACAGGAAATTGACCGAAATCAGATTAAAGGAAAATGAGCAGAATCTTGCTACCGTTCTGAACGCCACGAACGACGCCATCGTTATGATTGACAGAGATAAAAAAATTATTTCCGCTAACGAGGCTTTCCTGCGGAGAACAGGACTCGCGGAGAACGAACTGTCGGGGAAAATGTTAATCGATAAAATTTCGGATGACAACAAGAACATCTTTAATCAGAAAATTGATGAGGCGGAATCATCTGGAATTCCCGTGTTTTTCGAAAACAGTATATCCGGAAAGTATTTCAGGAATGCCGTCTATCCTATCGCGGACGAGTCCGGAAATATAAATAGGTTCGTCATATTCAGTTTCGATATTTCTGAATTTAAGCGAAACGAACAGGTACTCAGGGAAGCCGAAGAACGGGCTATGGAAATGAGCAGAATGAAATCCAGTTTCCTCGGGAATATGAGCCACGAACTGCGAACGCCTATGGTCGGAATTCTCGGATTTGCCGAAATCATAAGGGACAAGGTTGACGATGAAGAACTGAAACAGATGGCCGAAATGATTAATATCAGCGGAAAGCGGCTCATGAAAACGCTTAACCTGATTCTTGACCTTACACGTATAGAAGCGGGGAAGTTAGTTGTCAACTTTACAAGTGTGGATATTGCCGCTGTTACATATGAAGTGTACAGAAACTTCGAGATACAGGCGGAAAATAAAAACCTGAAATTCCTGTTCGAATCGGAATTGGAAAAAATTTTGGTAAAGACCGACGGCAACCTTTACTGGCAGATTATGAACAATCTGATTAGCAACGCTGTCAAATATACGGAAAAAGGCGAAGTCAAAGTTGTTCTTACCACGGAAAAAAAAGCCGGTAATTATAACGCGGTCATAAAGGTGAGCGATACAGGCATAGGCATACCTGAGGAATCGCTTATGATAATTTTTGAGGAGTTCAGGCAGGTGAGCGAAGGATATGCAAGAAAATTTGAAGGTACCGGACTTGGTCTGACTATTACAAAACGCTTCATAGAGATTCTCGGCGGTACGATAAGCGTCAGCAGTATTCTTGGACAGGGAACTGCGTTTACCGTCAGGTTTCCTGCAATTGACCCGGATGATATCAAGAACGATGAAATTAAGTATGACAAAAGGAGCGAAGACGTTGAAACGGGCACAAAAGCGGAAAATATACTATGCGTCGATGATGACAGCATTACCAAAGATTTTCTTGACGTGATTTTTTCCAAAACCCACAACATCGATTTCGCGGATAACGGACCTGATGCGGTTGAAATGGCCGAAAAGAAAAAATATTCTCTGATTCTTATGGATATAAATCTGGGTAAAGGTATGAATGGTATGGAGGCGACAAGGGAAATAAGAAAAATCAAAGGTTATGGAAATGTACCGGTAGTCGCTATGACAGCGTATGCCATGAGCGGCGACGATAAAGAGTTTTTCGATGCCGGACTCGACGCGTATATATCAAAGCCATTTGATATAAGGAATATCAAAAAACTCGTGAGTGATTTGC
>JAJTBN010000245.1 GCA_021286895.1 Bacteroidota bacterium
ATCAAATGTGATAGGTTTTATCAAATTTTCTCACTCCATTCTCATTCCGTTCTCACTTTTTATAGGCATTTCCTTTATGGATACCGGCCTCCGCCGGTATGACAAATAGAAAAAATCTCTTATCCGCTCTTATCTGTTCCATCCGCTCTTGGCGCCTGCCCGCCGTCTTTTTGGCGGGTGTTCTGTATAAATAGAAAAAATCTCTTATCCGCTTTTATCTGTTCAATCCGCTCTTGGCGCCTGCCCGCCGTCTTTTTGGCGGGTGTTCTATCTAAATAATTTAAGCTCTTAATTCGTGATAATTCGTGATAATTCGCGGCTGAAAACTCTTGCTCTTCTTGCTTATTGCTCTTCTTGCTTATTGATTCTGCTCTTTTTCTTAATTCCAAAAAAATATAATTTTAAATATGAGCGACCCCGTTGCCAATATTAAGAAAATTTCGATTCTCAAACCGAAATATATTATTTTTATTTCCGTCGTCCTCGTTATTCTTATGATTCTTTCTTCGGTGTATGAATACAACAAGAGTAAAAACGAGATTTACGCCATTCTCGAAGAATATTCCACGTCAATGATTCAGACCGCTTCGATGAGCAGCGCCAACTCCATTATTTCCGACAGGGAAATGGAAAGCCTTCTCGCCCAGCATTTGCTAAGCGCCGCCAAGAATACTGCACGCGTCGACAGTCTCGGTCTGCTTAATAACGACGTACTTATAAAACTCGCGCAGGAAAACGATGTGTTCCGCATTAATGTTTTCGATAAGAACGGCAGCAGAGTCATGACAAACAACCCGGGCGATATTCACTCAAAGGAAAACCAGAAGTATTCGCCCGTCGATTACATTCAGCCGATTTTAAAGGGCGAGAAAAATGAAATCGTAATCGGTCTGAAAGAAGCGCGTATGGAAAAAGGCAACCGCTACGCCGTCGCCGTCAGAAGACCGTTCAACCGCGGCGCGATTGTAGTCAATCTCGACGCCGAATCTTACATGGGGTTCAGGAACAGAATCGGTTTCGGAAAACTTATTCTCGATATCGGCTCGGCAACGGGCGTGGAATATATTATTCTCCAGAACCAGAAAGAAATTCTTGCCGCCAACAAAAACGTGAACGAACTTCCTTCTTACGAAAATGACGAAGGATTGAAATACGTCTTCGAGACGGGAAATATGATTCACCGCATCGTCAGTTTCGGCGGCGAGGAAATTTACGAAGCAGTCAGCCTTTTTAAAATCGAAGACGAAAAGATAGGCCTGTTCAGAATAGGCGTGGGCATGGACGGAATCATAGCCGCGCAGGACAGAATGCTTCGCCGCGCCGTACTTTCGTCGCTGATTGTGATTGTAATTTCCGTAATCGTGCTTTCGGTGTTAATATCAAACCAGAATTACAGGATTATATCCGATGAATTCAGAAAGATAAAGACTTTCACAGGCAGTGTTCTTGAAAACATGTCGCTCGCGATTATAACGGCTGACGACAAGGGCAGGATAAAAATTTTCAATAAGTCGGCTTTCGAATTGTTCGGAATTCCGTATGCGAATTTCGAAAACAAGAACGCGAATGAAATCGAAAAACTTCCGCTGTTCGTAAAAGAACTTCTGAATGAAAAAAATCAGGTAAAGAATTTCGAATATGAATATGAAATAAATTCCGTGAAACGCTCTTTCCTTGTTAACTCCGCGATTGTGAACAACGAGGATAAGTCTATCGACACTTATTCGCTGGTTATCGAGGATATTACGGAAGCAAAAGAAATCGAGATACAATTGGCGCAGAACGAGAGGCTTGCGGCGATGGGGGGGCTTGCTTCAGGCGTCGCGCATGAAATAAGGAATCCGCTGAATACGATAAACATGGTAGCGCAGAGGATGAACCGCGAGTATTCGGGACGCCTTACATCCGAAGACTTTGATTCGCTCATAGAAATTCTCGGTTCCGAGTCGAGAAGAGTTGATGGAATCATAGAGCAGTTTCTGAATTTCGCCCGTCCCGCGAAACTCAACATGCGGGAGTTCAGGATATCCGAGTTCCTCGACGCTGTCTCGAAAATCGCGGAAGTGCAGAGTTCCGAAAAGGGAATCAAACTTGTTCTTAACAATGCCGCGGAAGAAATGATTAACGCCGATTATCAGCAGTTAAAACAGGTATTCATTAATCTCTTAAGAAACGCCGTTGAAGCGACGGACAGAGGCGGAACAATTGAAATATCCTATAAGCGCGAAAATTATAAAAATATTTTTGAAGTAAAGGATTCGGGCTGCGGGATTTCCGCGGAAAACCTTAATAAGATTTTTGATATTTACTTTACGACCAAATCGGGCGGCACGGGCATGGGGCTGAGCATAGTGAGGCAGATTATTCTTCAGCACAACGGCAAGATAGCCGCCGAAAGCGACCTGGGTAAAGGAACAAAATTTACAATCACACTACCTTAAAAATGAAAACAACAGTTCTAATAGTCGAAGACGAAAAAGCCCAGCGCGTAGTGCTTGCGGGGGACCTGAAGAGCCGCGGTTTCGAAGTGCTCGAAGCCGAGTCAGTGCAAACGGCTGTTGAAATGATTTCGTCAAAAACTGTCGACGTCGTACTCTCGGATTTGAAAATGCAGGACGCTTCGGGAATTGACCTGCTGAAAAAGTTAAAGAATATTAATCCGGAAATATCGGTCGTTATAATGACGGCTTATGCGACTGTCGAAACGGCAGTAGAAGCAATGAAAGTCGGCGCTTATGATTTTATTACGAAACCGTACAACCTGGACGAGATTGATTTTATTATAAAAAGAATAATCGAGAAGAACAACCTTACCTCGGAGGTAAAGTATCTGCGCGAGCAGTTGTCGCTGCAGAACAGGCTTGAAGGAATGCGGACGAATTCCGATAAGATGGAAAGGGTGCTCGATGTCGCGTCGAGGGTCAGTCCGTCAAAGGCTTCGGTGCTGATTATCGGTGAAAGCGGCACTGGGAAGGAAGTACTCGCGAGGGCGATTCATTTTTCCGGCAAGAGAAAAGACAAAATGTTTGTGGCTGTAAACTGCGCCGCGCTTAACGAGAACCTGCTTGAAAGCGAACTCTTCGGACATGAAAAAGGCTCGTTCACGGGCGCCGAAAAACAGCACAAAGGCAGGTTTGAAATAGGAGACGGCGGAACAGTGTTCCTTGATGAAATCGGCGACCTGCCGCTCCACACTCAGGTCAAACTCCTGCGCGTTCTTCAGGAAGGCGAGTTCGAGAGAGTCGGCGGAAGCGTAACGCTTGGCGTCGACGTGAGAATCATAGCGGCTACGAATAAAAACATTGAAGAACTAATCAGGGAAAATAAATTCAGGGAAGACCTGTACTACAGGCTCAACGTCGTCAACATTCAGATACCGCCTCTCAGGGAAAGAAAAGAAGACATACCGCTTCTCATAGACCAGTTCGCCGCAAGATATCTGAAAGAAACCGACAAGAACAAAATCGAATTTTCAAAACAGGCGCTCGACCTGCTGATGAAATACAGTTACCCGGGAAACATACGCGAACTCGAGAATATAATTCACCATTCAATTGTTCTTGCCCGCGGCGAAATGATAACGACCGAAGACCTGCCGCTCGGAATAAAGAATCACGGAAACGAAACGCCTTCGAAAGACGGATGCGATGACGGCGTCACGCTTCACGAAAAAGTTGAGAATCTCGAAAAGCGTCTGATAAACGACGCGCTCCATAAAACAAACGGAAACCAGTCGGCGGCCGCAAAACTCCTCGGAATGTCAGAACGGAATTTAAGGTACAGGCTTGAAAAGTGGGGAGGGAAAGCGTCGTAAGAGCAGAAGTTAGTAGTTAGAAGTTAGTAGTTAGAAGTTAGTAGTTAGAAGTTAGTAGTTAGAAGTTA
>JAJTBN010000246.1 GCA_021286895.1 Bacteroidota bacterium
TACATTTCCGCAACTAAGGAGTTATTTGAAGCAAAAGGAACTCCCGAAAAATGGGAAACGTATTGGAAGGACAAGAAGACAAAACTCGTTCATTTCATAGGCAAGGACAACATCATATTCCACGCGATAGTATTCCCCGCGATGATAATGGCTCACGGTGATTACGTGCTACCTGAAAACGTGCCTGCTAACGAATTCCTGAATCTCGACGGCGGGAAACTTTCGAAGAGCAAGGGTCACGGAATACTTGTAAAGGACGTCGTTAAGACATTCAATCCCGACATTATTCGCTACGCTATAGCGGCAAACATGCCCGAAAACAAGGACGCGGATTTTTCATGGGAAGATTTGCAAAACAAGAACAACAACGAACTCGCGGCGATACTCGGCAACTTTATAAACAGGACCGTAGTATTCGCGAAGAACAAATTCGGTAATAAGATACCGGAGCGCATAAGCAAGGAAAGGCCTGAAGTATTCAAATACATAACGGAACAGAAGAAAGTTATAGAAGACAGCATAAACAATTACAGGTTCAGGGACGCGCTTAACGAAATAATGAACATAGCGAGAGCGGCAAACAAGTATTTCAACGACAGCGAGCCGTGGAAGGTTATAAAGGACGACGCGTCGAAATGCGGAGAGATTATAAACGACTGCCTTGAAATCTGCCATACGCTCGCGATAGCGATATACCCTGTGCTTCCGTTCACTTCGGAAAGGATTCTCGCAGTGCTGAACAAGGATAATTCGGATATTTCATGGGATAAAATAGGCAAGGTTTGTCTGAAGCCCGGAAACGAACTCGGGGAGAACGTAATACTTTTCCCGCAATTGGAACTCGCGGCGGCGAAGGAAGAGGAGCCGAAGGAAGAAGACAATCTGATTACGATAGACGATTTCAAGAAAGTACAGTTAAGAACCGCGGTAGTAATTAAGGCAGAGAAGGTAGAGAAGAGCAAGAAACTTCTTAAACTCCGCGTGAAATGCGGCGATAAGGAAAAACAGATAGTGGCGGGCATCGCGGAATTTTACGCACCGGAAGACATGGAGAACAGGAAGATTGTTATAGTGAACAATCTCAAGCCGGCAAAACTTATGGGGCTTGAATCGCAGGGCATGCTTCTCGCGGCGAAGATTGACGGTAAACTTAAACTTATAGGCATCGACGGCGATTTGCCGGACGGAGCCGATGTAAGCTAAGCATTTGATTTACAGATTCGGAAATAAAGAATACGATTTAGCATCCCGCACATACGTGATGGGAATACTGAACATCACGCCCGATTCATTTTCCGATGGAGGAAAATACTTCGACTCAAAACCGGACATCGCTAAAATCACGGCGACGGCAGTAAGAATGGAGAAAGACGGTGCTGATTTCATAGATATAGGCGGAGAATCGACCAGGCCCGGCGCTGAAACGGTTTCCATCGACGCAGAACTTGAACGGGTTATACCGGTCATCGCGCAGATTACAAAAAAAGTAACCATACCCGTCTCGATTGACACATACAAACATCAGGTAGCGGAGGAAGCGCTAAAAGCGGGGGCGGCGATAGTCAACGACATAAGCGGATTTCAGTTCGACGAAAAGATTGCCGGCATAACCGGGAAATACAACGCATCATGCGTACTGATGCATATCAAAGGAGAGCCGAAAAACATGCAGGACAATCCTGTTTATTCGGATGTCATTGAAGAAATTTCCGATTATCTGGGAAAATCAATAAGCATAGCAAAATCGGAGGGCATCTCTCAAATCATGCTCGACCCCGGAATAGGATTCGGAAAAACATTCGAACACAACATCGAAATCATTAAAAATCTCGGAAAATTCCGCAGGTTCGGATATCCTGTTTTGCTTGGTCTTTCGAGGAAGCGTTTCATTAATCAGATTTACGAATCTTCACCTTCGGAGCGGCTTGAGGGCACGATAACCGCGAATACAGCGGGCATTTTGAACGGCGCGAACATTATTCGCGTTCACGATGTTTTAGAGAATAAGAGGGCTGCATTAACAGCTGATAAATTAAAATTTTAGGAAGTGGCTGACAGAAAGAAAAGGCCTGAAAATTTCGAAGAGATTGAACTCGATGTGACCGGAATGGAATGCGTTAATTGCGCCAACAGCATCAAGACCTATCTCGAAAAACTAAACGGCATTCACTACGTAAACATTAATTTTACTTCTGAAGTGGCGTCGGTAGAATACGACCCGAATCTTATCGAAGTAAAGGAAATAGTAACGGACATAAGGAAACTCGGATACGATGTGATAGAAGAGGATGACGAGGACAAGATAGAGGAACAGAAGAAAAGCATACTCAAATCTGAAAGAAACAATATAATTTTCTCAGCCGTACTGACAGTTATAGTTATGGCAATATCTATGAGCGGGCATCACGGGTTTTACGACCTGCGCATTCCCGCTGACAAGGCGCTTGCGCTTCTCATACTTTTCACCAGCATAGCGGTTTTCTGGAACGGGAAGAAATTTCTCACAGGCGCTTATCACGCGGCGAAGAATTTCACATCCGATATGAATACGCTTATATCAATAGGCGTTATGTCTTCATACACATACAGCACAGTTATCGCGGTTAACCATATATTTCACCTGAACATATACGCTTTACGTAATTCGCACGAAGTATATTTCGAGACAGCGGCTATGATAATATCGCTGATACTCACTGGAAATTACCTTGAGTCGGTTCTGAAGTCAAAAACCCAGACCTCGATAAAAAAACTGAAGGAGTTACAGGCGAAATTTGTGAACATAATCAGGAACGGCGAAGAAATGTTCGTTCCTTTCAACAAGGTAAGGCAGAATGACATTGTCATAGTCAAGTCCGGCGACAAGATACCCGTTGACGGGAATATTACGGAAGGATACTGTGTAATAGACGAAAGCGCGATGACGGGAGAGAGCATGCCTGTTGAAAAGAAGCAGGGCGATGCCCTTATAAGCGGCACGCTTATGAAAAACGGATATGTAAAAATGAGCGCTACGAGAGTAGGCAAGGAAACGACTTTATCGAGGATAATCAATCTTGTAAAAGAAGCGTCAAACTCCAAGCCGAAAATACAGAGGCTTGCAGACAAGATATCGGCTATATTCGTGCCTGTAGTCGTATCGATTGCGGTCATAACATTTTTAGTTTGGTACTTTGCAATAGGAAAACCGTTTGACGAATCGCTCTTATACGCCGTATCGGTGCTTGTAATCGCGTGTCCTTGCGCGCTGGGGCTTGCCTCACCTATGGCTGTTGTAATAGGCGTCGGCAGAGCGGCCGAAAACGGAATATTATTCAATAACGTGGAAGCGATAGAGAACGTCGTAAAAGTAGACACGATATGCCTGGACAAGACGGGCACGCTCACGACGGGTTCGATGGACATAAAGGAAATAAACACATTTACTGAAATCCCGAAGGAAGAAATGCTGAAATATGTTTTTACGGTTGAGAAATATTCAAATCACCCCGTCGCCAAATCTATTTACGACTATTGCCTTGACAACAAGATAGATATTTCGGAGAACGTAAGCGGAATAAATAACGAAGACGGAATGGGAATATCGGGAACTGTTGACGATAGAAAAATTCTAATCGGCAACAAAAGCCTGATGGAAAAGAACAATGCTGCAGGAACGGATAAAATTACAGCAGCGGGCAACGGAGTACTTTACATAAGCGTTGACGGCGTACTGACGGGCTCTGTTGAATTCGAGGATAAGATAAAGCCTGAGGCAAAGGAAACACTCGCGAGGTTCAGAAAAATGAATCTCGACCTTTTCCTTATTTCGGGTGACAGCGAAGAAGTGACGCAGAAAGTCGCGGGGGAACTCGGAATTGAGAAATTCTC
>JAJTBN010000247.1 GCA_021286895.1 Bacteroidota bacterium
GACTCTCGGATGCCGCGCCAAACCGTACTGAGAGTGCCTCAAAAAACGGGGAGACTCTCGGTAACAGAAAAGAGCGTCGTTTTTCAGAAGTCTATAATTACTCATTACTAATTACTAATTGTTAATTGCTCTAAAAACCTGTCCTTAAAATTTACATTTTATGAATAGCGTTTTGTCGTTAGATTATTGTAAGTTCACGCCGGATGAAAAAAACATTGATTATATTGTCGGCGCTTTTATTTTGCGGAAATACTTTCGCGCAAAGTATATCTTATTACGGAATTTATTCGCCGCGTAAAATTGAAACTCCCGGGCATGAATATTATGCCTCGCAGACGTCAGGCAGAGTTTATACGTTTTCCGTTATTTTCGCTTCGATTATCTATCTGCTTGACCCAATTATCATGTACGAAAACAATAAAATCAATCTCGGCATAAACAAAGAGTTTTCCGTGGGCTTCGGAAATTTCGGCGAACACAGAATTTCGTTTGACTACGCGTATATTTTCAGGAAGGACAATTCCCAGCACGTAAGAGCAGGCTATAAATACGACCTCCTCCTTTCGGATTTGAAGCCCTCGAACAGCCTTCAGGCTTCTTCGGCGTTCACTTTCGGGTTGTCGTACTTTACTGATTTTACGCGGAGCGGCGCTTCCCCCGAAGCGGGTTTCGGCTATTCCATTCGTAACCATAAATTCCTGATTTACCCGAATCTGAAGTTCAGATACACTTACATTTTCGAGAAGGGAAAAACCAACGCTTTCGATTTCTCTTTCGGTGTTATGATTGGTATCGCTAATCCGTTTATTGACAAAAAAATCAGAGTAAGGGATAGGTGACGTGAAGACAGGGATTCAAAATATTTTAATGAATAAGATAGAAACCGCGGGCGAAATAATGAGTTTCAGTTTCAGGTATTTCCGTGAAGCAGCAGGACTGCACCGTGAAATCAAGGAAACGCTGAAGCAGTTCTACATTCTGATTTTAAGGTCGCTGCCGCTTGTAAGCATAACCGGACTGATACTCGGGCTGACTCTTGCGCTGCAGTTGAAACCTACGCTTCAGTCATTCGGCGCTGAGAAACTCATACCGTCGCTTCTTTCTGTTTCAATACTTCGTGAAATCGGTCCGATTATAATTTCGCTTATCTGTGCGGGAAAGATGGGTTCGGCAATCGGCGCCGAACTCGGCTCGATGAAAGTTACCGAACAGATTGCCGCTATGGAGGCTTCGGCTGTACGTCCCTTTAGTTACCTTGTCGTTACGAGAGTAACCGCGGCGACAATCGGCGTGCCTCTATTAATAATATACGCGAATGCTCTCGCGCTCGCGGGCGGCTTCATAGCGCTTAAATTGCAAAGCGATATTAGCGTCGTTCTTTACACGCGTCTTGCTTTCGACATTCTCGGTTTCAACGACGTGATTCCTCCGTTCCTTAAAACCTTCGTCTTCGGCTATACGATAGGAATCGTAGGCGCGTTCAAGGGCTACAACTGCAGCAGGGGAACCGAAAGCGTCGGTCTTGCCGCGAATTCCGCGGTTGTGCTATCTTCGCTTTTAATAATTCTTCTGGACATGATTGCGGTACAGATAAGCACAATATTCTGAATATGGGATTTGACGGAAAAAATATTATAAGTCTTAAAAGCGTTTGCAAATCGTTCGGCAAAAACGAGGTGCTTAAAAACGTTTCACTCGATGTTTCGAAAGGAGAAACTCTCGTAGTTCTCGGCAAATCGGGTACGGGAAAATCCGTTATACTTCAGTGCATAATCGGACTGATGAAACCCGACAGCGGAATCGTCGAAGTTTTCGGGAAAAATATTTTCGAGATGCCGCCCGCCGAATTCCTCAATTTCAGGAAACGAACCGGTTTCCTGTTTCAGAGCGGCGCGCTTTATGATTCTATGAGCATACGGGAGAACCTTGAATTCCCGTTGATACGGCATTTCAATCCGGGCAGGGATGTGCTGAATGAAAAAGTTACTAAGTCGCTCGACGAAGTCGGGCTGCTGAAGTCAATCGATAAGATGCCGTCCGAACTATCAGGCGGCATGAAAAAAAGAGCGGGACTCGCGAGGACTCTTATTCTCGAACCCGAGATTTTGCTCTACGACGAGCCGACAACGGGACTCGATCCCGCGACATCGAGAGATATCAGCAGGCTTATACGTTCGGTTCAAAAGGAAAGGAACATGACATCGGTTGTCGTTACGCATGACATGGAATGCGTGAGAATGACTGCCGACAGAATCGCGGTACTTAAAGACGGCGCTTTTACCGTAACGGGGATTCCCGAAGAGATAATGAAAGCGGAAGACGAATACGTGAAATCATTCTTCAATTAACGGTTTAAAGAAATAAAAATAACTCGCATGGAATCATCAAGGAGAAATATTTCGATAGGGCTTTTTACCATAATTGGCATGGCGCTCCTTATATTCGTAATTTTTTTCATAAGCAGGAACAAGAACCTTTTCAGTTCCTCGCTGGTTCTTAAAACTTACTTCGAGAACGTATCGGGACTTCAGAAAGGGACGAATGTTTCATTCTCGGGTATCGCGGCAGGCTCGGTGAGCGAAATCAACATTATCGCAGGCGATAAAATAGAGGTACTGATGGATGTGAATTCCGATGTTTGCAGGTTTATAAAAGCGGATTCGAAGGTATCAATAGTATCAGAAGGACTGGTCGGAAACAAGATTATCGAAATATCGGCGGGCTCTCCGTCGTCTGGAAGCGTTCAGAATTATTCCGTGCTTCAGTCCGTAAAACCCGTTACGGCGGAAGAGATTTTCAGGACGCTTAAAGAAACGGGCGACAACGCCACGAAAATTACGAAAGACCTTGCGGACGTTACTTCAAGGGTGAACAAGGGCGAGGGGACAATCGGTCAATTGCTTAAAAACGATTCTCTTTATTACTCCGTATCGAACGTCATGTCGAGTTTCTCCGTTTATTCAAAAAACCTTAACAACATATTCTCTTCTCTCGGTACGGCAATCGATAATATATCTCTTGATTTCAGCAAACTTACAAAGGAACTTAACGTGACGGTATCCGGTCTTTCTGAGATAACCAACAAACTGAATTCAAGCCAGAGTTTTATTGGAACTCTTCTTATCGACACTACATTTGCGAACAACCTTAAAGGAACGATTGAATCGGCGAACAATACCGCGAAGAATCTGGAAAAAGGAGCGTTCAGTTTTAACCAGAACATGGAAGCCCTGAAACATAACTTCTTCTTCAAAGGCTATTTTGAAGACCTCGGTTACTGGGATAAGGATAAATTCGAGGTAGAAAGCGAAAGAAGAACGAAAGAACTGAACCGCGCCATGATAAAACTCGACAGCCTGAATAAAATTATCGAGCAGAAAGAAAAAGAACTGAAAAAATAAACGCGTATTCTTTAATATCCGCAGTATTTTACAATCATACCGCATTTTCTAACTTTAATTTGACCGATTAGATTGGTAATTTACAGGATATGATAATTCAGACTCATCTTACTTTATACTTTACAATAAATTATGTTTGATTTTATTTTTAAACCGTTCGAGCAAATGACCGACGAGGATTATAAAACCGTCGGATTCAAATCAGGACTCGAAATTCACCAGCAATTGCTCACTGAAAAGAAATTGTTCTGCCGCTGTCCCGCCGGAAAATATAACCATAGGTTCGACGCGGAGATTCTCAGACACATGAGACCGACGCTCTCCGAACTCGGCGAGTACGACGGCACTGCTCTTATGGAGTTCAAGACGAAAAAGGATATTATTTACCATATCAACAGGGAAACCGTCTGCACTTACGAAATGGACGATACTCCGCC
>JAJTBN010000248.1 GCA_021286895.1 Bacteroidota bacterium
AACTCTTATTATAACAACGTTCGTATCGTTCAGCGTGACGCCCTGAAGGCTGTCAATCTGGTCGAGATAGTGTCCCGGAACCGGGCAGTTAACGCATGTGTGGTTCGTAAAGAATTCAACAAGAACCTTGCTCGATGCCTTGAAATCTGAAGTTCCCTTGACGATTGGGTTGTCGTTGCTTTCGCAGGAAAGGAAAACGCCAGCCATCAGAAGTATTATTATATATAAAACTGTTTTTTTCATTATCAATTTATTTAATATAATTAATTATAAAACCAATTAAAACTTGTTGCTGAGGGTTAGTCTGAATCCCTCGAACGGCCTTACAAACCTGCAGATGCCGTTGGTGCACTTAAGTCCGCCTCTTTCGGTTCCGTAAGAAACCGTAAGGGAATTGGCTGAATTGAATTTATATGATACTTCTCCCAGGAACCAGTTTTTCTTACCGGTCGGCTCTTCTTTATCGTCTGTGAACTCCGCGCTCAATGTAGCGCTTATGTTCGGCGAGCGGGAAAGGCTTACCGCGACAAGGTTGTTCATGTAAGTTTTGTCTCCGACCCTGATGTTGTTTTCAACCCACTGGTTTTCGACAATGAACTTTAGAGTGTATTCTTTATCGAGCGAATATCTTACTTCAACCGGTATCGTGTTGACTTTCTGTATTTCGGAAGCGAGCGGGTTTATATAATTATAAGTAATCGCGTTCTGTCTGTCGAAAGCGATTTTCGTGTAAAGTTTGTTGCTGGCGTAGTATTCGCCCTCACCGTAGATTTCCCAGTAAGGCGAGAACTGCTTGTCAAACGACGGAACATAACTGTCGCTTCTGTCGATACGGGAATAAATAACTTTTCCCGCGCTTGTCGTTTTCGAATAATCGAAATGTCTCGACGCGACCGCCGCGTTCAGGTTGAATGTCAGGTTGTCTTTCGGCGCGTAAACCACGTCAATCTGCGCTCCGACTTCGTCGTTGAAATCAACGACGTGCGGGTTTCTTGAAATGAGCGTTGACGAGTGTTCCTTCACAACAGTAGGCGGATTCTGGAACGGGAGCATTTTTGTAGGCCTGTCCGCGCTTCTGTTGCCCGGGTCGGTAAGGTCGAACCTGTAGTTCTTGTAATCCATCGTTATTCCGATTTTAGGCATCGAGTACGAAAGCGAGCCGTAGAATCCGTCGCCGTTGGCCGATATCGCGACAGGGTATGAAGTGTTCGGCGTCGTGTTAACGTGCTTGTATGCATAAGAACCGAACAACTGGAGGTTTTTATAATTGAAACTCATATACCCCTCGGGCACGTACGCCTTGATTGAAGTTGTATCCGAACTTGTCGGAACCGTACCGTAAGCGTAAACGTAGTTCGTGCCGATGTTCAGAAACTTCACCGGCGATATTTCAAAATTACCGTCTCTTACGTTATAAATTTCGACTCTTGTAACGTCGACGAAATCGTTATACTGCAGTGTGCCGCCGAACATTTCGGCTTTAACCTTTACGGGGTTCTTGTCGCCGAATGTATGCTTATAAAACGCTTTGAGTCCGTCGATTCCGGTATCGTAGAACTGCGTTCTGTCCTCGAACACGTTCATCGAAAGACCGCGGGAAATCACTTCCCAGAAGTCGCCCGCGCGGACGTTCACGCCGTCCTTTACGTTATTATATTCTATAAACCTTTTTCTTATTCCTTTGAAGTCAACGCCGTATTCAATCGGCTTGCTGATTTCGTAGCGCATTCCGAATACGATATCGTTGACGGACAGTCTCGCGTCGGATAGGTCTTCGAGGTATTCTTTTCCGTATGACAGATTGTTGTTTCTTTCCGTGCCGCTTCCGTACCTGAACACGTTGTTCAGAGAAGCCTTCACGTCGAGTTTAATCTGCGAAAATCCTATAGATGATACAAACAACAATATAACAAGAAGCAGAAGTTTCTTCATTTCGCAATGTTTATTTGTTTATGGGGAAAACTATTTAATTCCGAGCATTGATTTTATTTCTTCTTCAATCTTCAGTTCATCGCCTGTCTTGAATCCGACATGAACCGAGACGACTTCCTTGTTCTTGTTGACCATTATCGAATAAGGGACTTCGTCCTTACCGCCGTACGACTCGAACACTCTCTTTTCGGGGTCGAGGCATACCTTGAACGTATATCCCTGCGCCGTTATGAAAGATTTTACCTTTGCGGTCGATTTCTGGTTATCTATACTGATTGCTATGTATTCAAAGCCCTGGTCTTTGTACTTCCCGTAAACGTCCGCGAGTCTTTTCATTTCTTCCTTGCAAGGCGAGCACCACGTCGCCCAGAAGCCTATCATTACTCCTTTAGAATTATCGAGAACCTTGCTTAACGTAACGTCGTTGCCGTCCATATCGGTGATTGTGAAGTCGGTATACATCTGTGCTTTAGACACCGCGCTGATTAAGAACGCGAAGAGGAAAACTAAAACTGCTTTTTTCATTTCCTTATAAATTAAGTTTATTATAAAAATGCCAAAACAAGCGCCGTCGCGACAAGGTTAAGCAGCGCGAGCGGCAGCATAACGGTCCAGCCGATTTTCATCAACTGGTCGTACCTGAATCTCGGAATTGTCCATCTCACCCAGATAAAGAACAGAACCATGAAAGCCACTTTCGCGCAGAACGTAAGTATCTGAATTATGCTGACCGCGAGAGCGGGCAGTCCGAATGTCTGCAGGTACGGGAACTGCCAGCCGCCGAGGAACAGCGTTGTTATCACGGACGAAGATACTATCACCGCCGCATATTCGGCGAGGAAGAACATCGCGAATTTCATGCTTGAGTATTCTGTATGATAACCGCCCACGAGTTCCTGTTCCGCCTCGGGCAGGTCAAACGGCGTTCTGTTCGTTTCCGCGAATGACGCCACAAGAAAAGTAATGAATCCTATCGGCTGAAGTATGATGTTCCATTTCCATCCGTACTGATTCTGCACAATCGTATCAAGTTTGAAAGAGCCGTTGATGAGAATAATTCCGATTACGGAAAGCCCCATCGAGAGTTCGTAACTTATCATCTGCGCCGAGGAGCGGAGTCCGCCGAGAAGCGAATACTTGCTGTTCGACGCCCAGCCGCTGAGGGTTATTCCGTAAACCCCGAGAGACAGCAAAGCGAGAATGTAGAGTATGCCGATGTTCACATCGGCAATCTGAAGTTTGATTTCTCTTCCCGCGATGAATATCTTGTCACCGAAAGGAACCACGGCAATCGTGGACAGCGCGACGAATATCGAGATTCCCGGAGCGAGCGTATGAACGAACTTGTTCGCGTTAGCGGGAACGATATCTTCCTTCATGAGGAGTTTAAGAACGTCGGCTATAGGCTGAAGAAGTCCCTGCGGTCCGACGCGGTTTGGTCCGAGCCTGTTCTGAACGAAAGCGGAAACGCGCCTTTCGGCGTACACCGTATAGGCGACAGCCGTGAGAAGCACGAGTTCGACGACCACAACTTTTGCCAGCGTGATAAGTATGTCTGTTAACCAGTCCTGCATAAAATTATCAAGAAATTTACCTAAAAATTTTGAAAAAATTTATGAATAAATGCGGTTAGCAAGGATATTTAAGTATAGAATCAAGAAGCAAGAATCAAGTTTTAAGAGCAAGAACATCAGCCGCTAATTGACACGAATTTCAATTTATAAGAACAAGAACGGTTCACGAAGGACACGAAGGAAAATCGAAGAAGAGCGAGAGCGGTTCACCACGGAGCTCACCGAGAACTCAGAGAAGAGCTTTAAAGCAGAATCAAGAAGCAAGAATCAAGTTTTAAGAGCAAGAACATCAGCCGCTAATTGA
>JAJTBN010000249.1 GCA_021286895.1 Bacteroidota bacterium
CCCTGAAACTGCGGAAATCATTCGTGGAAACCCTTTGCAGGAAATCCTGTTTATCCTTTCCCGTGACTCTTAAAACCGCGGCCTTTTCCCTGTATACCTTCAAATTTTTGATTATACTTCTTATTTCCTGCTGAATCCTGCTAAATTCCTGTAACAATAAATTTACCCAAATCCATACTAATTATAAATGCCAAAATTCTTTTTCCTTACCATTTCTTATTATTGTCATTCCCTAAAGCTCTTGACGGGAATCAGAAACATTTAATTTGCCAATTCTGTATACGAGAGCCTCCCCGTTTTAACGGGGGGCTGCCGGTCTGCAATGATAATTATTTTCTCTCATAGTATCTCTCAAAATCGTCATTTTACATCATCCTGTGTCCTCCCGAAGATTCTTTTATTTCAATTGAATAAAACCCTAAATATCACTATATTTAATGTTTTAATAAATAAATATTGGTTATGAAGATCCCTGAGAATTACAAGTTTACGAAAGACCATGAATTTGTACTGGTTGAAGGTAATACCGCTACCGTAGGAATTACCGATTATGCGCAAGGCGAATTGGGGGATATTATATTTATAGATTTTACGAAATCCGAAGGCGAAACTGTCGCCCACGGTGATACAGTTTGCTCCATCGAAGCCGTTAAAACGGTTTCCGAAGTTTTCAGCCCCGTTAGCGGCAAGATTGTCGCCGTCAACAGCGGCATCAACGATAAGGCTTCCGCGGTAAATGAAGACCCGTACGGCGAAGGCTGGATGTTCAAGATTGAAATGTCGGATTCGTCCGAACTTGGCACCCTGCTTGACGCGAAGGCATATTCGGAATTGGTAGGAGCATAATTCTTTTACCTGCTTTTAATTTAACAGCTATATTCGGTGAAGATTATTATATCAAATTTAGCTGAAGGTGAACATTTATACGCTTTCGATGAAGACGCCGGGATTTTCGGTCTCGACGGCTATACAGTCTAATAGGCAGGTGTACGCGGCGGTTAACTTTGATTGTAATTTTATTTTTCCATGCGACAGATGCCTCGAGGATTTCGGGATGAACATAAACGGAAATTTTGAAGCCGTTTATAAGTACTCAAGAGATCCCGAAGAACTTGACTCGGGCGAAGGCGGGAATATTTTTTTTATAGCGCCGGAAATGAATTTTATAGACCTTACCGAACTGGTCAGAGAATACATTCTGATTTCTCTGCCTATGAGGAAGGCGCCCGGTGAAACTGACGGCAGGTGCGATTACTGCGGGAAGACTGAAGAAGAGATTCTTCAAAATAAAACAACACAGGAGATTAATCCTGTCTGGGATAAACTATTAAACAAGAAAAATTTAAAATAATTTAAAATGCCAAATCCAAAAAGAAGACATTCGAAGACAAGAGGAAGAAAACGCAGAACACACTATAAGGCCGTAGCGCCGTCAGTGTCCGCCTGCTCGAACTGCGGCGAAATGAAGCCGAATCATCAGGTGTGCCCGGCTTGCGGTTTCTATGACGGAAAGAGTGTCATTTTACCGAAGAAATAATATTTTCTTTAGTAGAGAATGGAAAACAGCAGGATAAGGATAGCTGTCGACGCTATGGGAGGGGATTTCGCGCCGGAATATCCGGTACTCGGCGCTGTTGAAGCGGCGAAGGAAAATCCCGGTATCGATGTGTTTCTCGTCGGACCCGAAGATAAGATTAAAAGCGTGCTGGATAAAAATCCGGCGCCGCTTCCGAATCTTAAAATCGTGAATGCCGATGAATACGTTACGATGGATGACGTTCCTGCTGAAGTGTTTAAAACAAAACCCGGTTCATCTCTGAATGTCGCGCTCAGGATGCAAAGGGAAAAACAGGCTGACGCTCTCGTGAGCGCAGGTAATACTGGCGCCGTTCTTACACATTCTACGCTGAGACTCGGCAGGATTCCGGGTGTCGGAAGAGCCACTATCGGCGCGCAGTTGCCGACTATGAAAGGCTCTACTATGGTCTTCGACGTCGGGGCTACGGTTGACTGTAAACCCGGCCACCTCGTCGAGTACGCGGTGATGGGAAGTATCTTCGTAAACGATATTTATAAGATTGAAAATCCGACAGTCGGTCTTCTGAGCATCGGCGAGGAAAAGGTCAAAGGCAACGCGCTGAGCCTCGAAGCGTACGAACTGCTCGAGAAAGCGCCGGTGAACTTCGTCGGAAATATCGAAGGCGGAGATATTTTGAGAGGTAAAGTCGACGTCGTTATTTGCGACGGTTATGTGGGCAATATTCTGCTGAAACTCGCTGAAAGCGTCCTCGACCTCCTGAAGTTCAAGTTCAGGGAATATGCTGAACTCGGCTTCTTTAAGAAAATATGGATAGGAATGATGTACGGAACGATGAAAAAGATTTTGAAAAAATTTGACTACCAGGAGCAGGGCGGAACCCCCCTACTCGGAGTTAACGGAGTGTCGATAATCGGTCACGGCAAATCGACCCCGTACGCGATTAAGAAAATGATTTTCCGGGCGGAGGAAATCGCGAAGTTCGGGATCAATAAAAAAATTGAATCGAAATTAAAAGAAATTAATTTAAAATAATAAAACATGGCAAAAGTACAATCATTCGCGGATAAAGCCGCCAAACTGGCAAAGAAGCAGGAAATGACGGTAATCTGTCCCGATACAAACAAGGAAACGAGACTCATTCACGTGAGACTTATAGAGTCGGTTAAAACCGAAAAAGGTTCGGTTAAATTTCTTGACAGAAACGTTAAGGTTTACGAATCAACTTATAAACCATATAAAGGAGAGGAGATATAAGACATGTCAAAAGTTTGCAGCGTTACAGGAAAAAAAGGACTGACCGGAAATAACGTTTCTCACGCGAACAACAGAACGAAGAGAAAACAGCAGCCCAACCTCCAGAAGAAAAGAATCTGGATAGAAGACGAAAAAAGATTCGTGACTCTGAAATTGTCGACCGAGGCTATAAAGACAATCGATAAAAAAGGTCTTAAGGCGGCGCTGAAGAAATAAGCGATGACCTCTGTCAGTATAATAATCCCGACTTACAACGAGGAGAAACTGATAGAGCAGACACTTAATCAGTTCTCGGATGACTTTAAAAGAAAATTCGGGGCTGAGGTGATTGTTAGCGACGGCGGGAGCAGTGACTCCACTCTTTCGAGGCTTAACGGCGCCGTCGATAAAATAGTCAAACACGATAAAAGTTATAAACAGAACATCTCTGACGGAAGAAACAAAGGATTTGAGGTTTCTACGGGTGATGTTCTTATTTTTTTAAACGCGGATACTTTAATAATGAATCCGGACGGGTTTATGGAGCAGGTCATGAACGTTATGAAGAACGATGACTGCCTTGCCGTTGCTTGCAGGGTCAAGGTTTTTCCGGAAGACGAAAAACTTTCAGATAAACTGTTCCATTTCTGCTATAACAATTACGTCAGGTTCCTTAATTTCGCGGTGATGGGTATGGGAAGAGGCGAATGCCACATTATAAGAAGAGACGCGTTTGAAAAATCGAAAGGCTATAATACGGAATTCTCCGCAGGCGAGGATTTCGACCTTTATAAAAGGATTAACAAGCTCGGAAAAATTTTATACCGCGGAGACATGGTGGTCTACGAGTCGCCGCGAAGGTACAGAAAATACGGTTATGCGAGGGTGTTCTATGACTGGGCTAAGAATTCTATATGGATAACGTTATTTAAAAAATCATTGTCTAAAGAGTGGGAAGCGGTAAGATAAAATTTTTCGAAGTTCTTTCACAAAGCAGCGAATCAAAAGCCAGAAGAGGCAGAATCGTTACTGACCA
>JAJTBN010000250.1 GCA_021286895.1 Bacteroidota bacterium
CATTTGCCGCACTGATAGCAGAGGCTTACGTCCTGCATTGTTTTTTCGGCTATCTCGTCGGCAACCGTATGAACGTGATTGTGATTATGTGAACTCATATAATGGGAAAATTTGAATTGACAAAATGAGGTAATGAAAAGTTGTAGGGACTTTCTGAAATTTGTTTGTATTCTCGATCAAACATTAATATCGTCCTTTGGATGTTAATCCTGTTCGGTTTGTCATTTACGTCCTCCAAGCGGCAGATGACTTGCGTAAACTGAAAAACCTCTAATTTTCTTCAATACAAAATTAGACAGAATCGAATTATTGTTCAATGAAAAAGCAGGCGGAAAAAGGGTAATTCGGCGTGGTGTATAAAAATTAAACACTTTGGTTTTTTTTGTATTTATGTGTATGTACAATTATAAATTGAGAGCGATAAGTTGTTCAATATGCTACAGTTAGAGTAAATCACCGTTATTCGCAGGAACACGCGTGGATAATGGAGGGGCTGCGGAAAAGAGCGTGTAACAACTAAAGGCAAAATGGAAGCACCAAAAGAGCATTTTACCGCGAAGACGCAAAGGACACAAAGATTTTCCATAGTCCGCGGGAGTACGCGGAAAGAAATGAGAACGCGGGATTGAAAGAGCAAGTGCTTTAGCCACGAATTGACACTAATATTCACAAATATGAACAAGGGCATTTACCGCAAAGGCGCAAAGGACGCAAAGATTTTCCATAGCCCGCGGGAGTACGCGGAAGGAAATGAGAACACGGGATTGGAAATATTTCGATTGAGGTTTTTTGTAGCCCACGGTTTCAACCGTGTGGAGAAATGGTTTCGTAATGTAAAAACCGTTTAAACGGTTTTGGTCTTTCAATAATTTTTAGTATCACGGTTGAAGTCGCGGGCTACACAATGAAAATCTTACTGAGCTTTTTCTATATTTGTAAAATTTTCGGCTGAAGCCTTTTTGCTTTATTCAATTAACCCCTGCCTGAAGGCAGGTGCAATTGAAAATTGATAATTCGCCTCTGCTTCCTAATTTCCGCCACGCCACCAATAAAGCTACTTAAAAAGATGTATTAATAAAGAAGAGCCGGCGGGCGCCGGCTCCTCTTAGCAGAAAGTGAAAGTATATTAATCAAAGGTTTCGAGGGAATTGCAAGACTCTTTTATTTTTTCACTTTCTAAATTTTTTTGCTTATCACTTTTTTACTTATCCCGAAACGTTTGATATTATTTATTAATCAAAAATCTTTTCAAGGTCCTGATACTTTGAATGCATAACGTCGACAGCCTTGTCGATAACCGCGCCGTCATTCGTGTTCAGGGCTTCTTTTAACGCTTTAGTTTTCTCGACCAGTTCGGATGCTGTTTTCTGAAACAAATCCGTTTTATCTTCCAGCCTTTTTGGAAGTTTCGCGTTCACACACGCTTCCGCTTTCGCGATAATATCGTCGACGACATTTTTTATAGAAGCATAATCCTTTGACGGATAATACTTATGAAAAATCACATAAAGGACTTTATGATATTCGTCCACCTCTTTACTTACAGGTTTCAGTATCCTTATCATCATCTCGAAATTCGCGTGCAGTTTTTCTGCCGCGTCGAGCATAGCCTGATCGTCATTACCGCCCGCGGCTGTGTAATAATTTTCCGCCGCAGAATTAAGAACCTTTAAGCCGTCTTTCCACTTACCTTCTTTGTCTCTCAGAATTCCCGGAAGCATAGCGGTATTTATTTTTTCCATATACGGCTTAATCTTTTCGACCATATCCTTCAGGGCTTTTATGTCCTTTGCGGGATATGCTTCGTGCCATATAACGTAAATCACATCATGAAACTCAATTAATTCCGGAACGCTTGAATTCAGTTCCGAAGCGTCATCTTTCACCTGAGAAAATACCGCTGATGACAGAAAAACAAACAGAAACAACAAAAAAACTCTCTTCATTTACAATTTTATATATATAATTTTCATTTCGACAAAATTGTCGAATTATTACAAATTTTGCCTAAAATATTATGTTAGTTTTGCTTTTTAATATTCTTTCCGAAATAGCACTCTCTGTCGCCGACTATATCCTGATGCCAGTAATCGTTTTTATTTCCTGTGTATTTGCCGCAATTCGAAGGAACGTAATCAGGATTTTCAACATCTTGTTTTTTTATAGTGTTATCATTCATTTCACACGGGCAATCAGATTTTGTCTGACCCGAAATCTCATCCTCGCCGGCATTTTTGTTTGTTTTTTGTATTCCGTCAGAGTAAAAAAACAAAAAGCCCGCGAACATCAAAAACACCAATATGAACTTCACTAATAGCCGCATACACCTATATATTTGCAAATTACGTACCAACAAAAATCTTCTGTTTTGGGCATATCTTAGGTTTCTATGCGTCAAAAATGACGGAACAACTTTTCCATACTCAAATTGAATACTGAATCAAAAAAATTAGTATTGACATATTAATGAATATGCGTTAATATTTATTCACTCAATCATAACATTTACCAAAATTTAAGATTTTATATGGCTTGAAAAGCAAAGAAAATCTTAATAATTTTGAGCAATGATTCAATATTCGGATTTTTAACTTTTAACAGTTTTACAATGAGAAAAAAAGAAGGCAACAAAGAAGAGGATATTTTAAAAGCCTCGATTGAAGTTTTCGCGCAGTCGGGATTTTATGATGCAAAGATTTCGAAGATAGCGGAACTTGCGAATGTGTCTATTGGAAGCATTTACGTTTATTACAAGAATAAGGATGACATTCTGAACAAGATTTTTGAAAAGATATGGGGCTCGCTTTATAACAATCTCGATTCGCTGGTAAACCGTTCGGATCTTACCATGGTTGAAAAATACGACGCGATGATTGACATGATATTCGACACGTTCACGGAAAACTCCGCTACGGCGATTGTTATCGCGCACGAGCAGCAGAGGCTGCTTCTCAGAAACAAGGAAAGTTTTACGGAGTACTACGACAAGTTCGTGGGGCTGGGCGAAAAGATTGTCAAAGAAGGCATCAAGAAGAAAATTTTCAACCCGAATATCGACGTAAACATATTCCGTCATTTTCTGCTCGGCGCGTTCAGGGACCTTATTACATCGTGGGCTGTTGTGCCGGATGAATTTCCGCTTAATCTTGTGAGAAGGAATATCAAGTTCCTTTCGAAGTACGGGATACTTAATCATAATCAGGAATAAACTAATCAATTAGTAATTAACAATTAGTAATTTATAATTAGGGACTTCCGGACACGAATTATCTTTTTTCAGATGTCATTAATTAATAATTAGAGTCTTCTGAAACTAACGCTCTACTAAAGACCGGGGTTAATATATTTATATTTGTTTGTTGATTCAGATTTGCTTTTTGAAATGTATTGCGCGGCTTGTGTTCTAATTGTTTAGCGGGTTATGCAAGTATAAGTTTTACTTCTTTTCGTTAAGACCTTTGCCTGAATCATCCGGCTTTATCATTTCTTTGTTCTCAGGATTTTTATCTCCTTTCGAGCCGTCGTCTTTATCCGGTTTCGTATTCTGTTCCGGATTAACTTTTGTTGTGTCGTTAATTCCGGGGTTTTGAATACCGAGAGAATCCACAATGATTTTAACCGTATCTTTAATGCCTGTTGTATCTTTCACGCCTGTGCTGTCGGTTGTTTTCACCGTATCTTTCCTGTTAAGCGATTCGTAGAATTCGAGTCTCGAAAGAACCGTTTTCGCATATTCGGAATTCGGAAAATCCGTTTTTAGCACCGCGTAATATTTCATAGCGCTGTCTTTAGAGGGGTTGACAT
>JAJTBN010000019.1 GCA_021286895.1 Bacteroidota bacterium
TCAATTTCACTACTTAAGTAATATTCGTATTTTCACTCAGGAAAGTTTCAGAGTAAATTTTCCACATAGTCAGGTTTGAATAATACCCGATAAAGTAATCACAAATGGAGAAAAATTACAAACTTATTGTACCGAATATCAAAGACAAACAGCGTCTAGACAAATATATAACGATGTTTGTTGAGAATGCCACGCGTACAAAAGTCCAGAAATCGATAAACATGGGCAATGTTCTCGTTAACGGAAATTTTGTCAAATCAAACTATATCCTTAAACCGTTCGACGAAATCGATATTGAACTGCCCGTTCCTGAAAAGCAGGAAATCCTTCCCGAGGATATTCCGCTCGATATTGTTTTCGAAGACGCGTTCCTGCTGATAGTCAATAAGCCAGCGG
The DNA here is from genome assembly GCA_021286895.1 of Bacteroidota bacterium. Classification (GTDB taxonomy): domain Bacteria; phylum Bacteroidota; class Ignavibacteria; order Tepidaquicellales; family Tepidaquicellaceae; genus CAIKZJ01. The sequence continues at coordinate 397 of JAJTBN010000019.1, forward strand.
GCATGGTTACGCATCCCGCTTATAAAAATTATTCCGGCACGCTCGTTAATGCGGTTATGTATTATTCCATGAAGAAGAAAGACTCGCTCTCAAGCCTTAACGGTTTCGAAAGAGCGGGAATAGTGCACCGTCTTGATAAAGACACTTCGGGTCTTCTCGTGATTGCTAAAGATGAAGTGACGCACAGCAAATTGTCGAATCTTTTCATGCGTCATGATATTGAAAGAGAATACCAGTCGATTGTCTGGGGACACCTTAGACAGAAAAGCGGCGTAATCGAAGCCAGGCTTGCAAGAGACAAAAAGGACAGGAAGAAAGTCGCTATTCTCAGGGATGATGAAAAGGGAGGGAAAAATGCGATAACGCTGTACGAAGTTATAAAAGAGTATGAATTTCTAAGTCTGTTAAGGCTTAGACTAAAGACAGGACGGACTCATCAGATAAGGGTTCATCTTTCTTCGAAAGGGCATCCCGTTTTCGGCGATGAAACATACGGAGGAAGACTTCCGCATTCTGTCAATCTTACAAATAATATAAAAGCCCGTATTAAAAACCTGCTTGATGTAATGCCGAGGCAGGCGCTTCATGCAAAGGTTCTCGGATTCGTCCACCCCAGAACAAGGGAAAAACTTCATTTCGAATCGGAACTTCCCGCGGATATGCTTAATGTTCTTGAGATTCTCGGAAATGAAACGCCTTAGTGAAGGTTCATCAGTTCAAGATGGCTGATCTTGCCGCCCAGATGTCCCGTGTATATCATCATACCGTTTACTGCAATCATGAATAAAAGCAGGAGAATTCCGTACCAGACAGGAACATTTTTCTGTCCTCTGAAAATTACTAGACCGAGCAGGGAAATGCCCGCTGTCACCTCCATGGCTATCATGCTCGCTTTAGCGAAATCTTCGTGAGGGTGTATATATTCTTCCTGAATTCCGTCAAGGCCTTTGACAGTTCCCTCCGCCTTATTGCCGCTTATGAATACGGGAACAGTTATCAGGCCTACAAGAACGAGCATTAACATTCCGAGTCTTTTAATCCTGTCGTTGTTCGATCTAACTCCGTAACCCGCGACAATTATTACAAAAGCGGTGCCGATGATTGGAAAATGATTCAATAGTAAATGTAAATACGCTGAGTTAGGCATTTTTTTCTTTTTTATGTAAAACAGATATTTGTCCGTATAAAATTCCTTTAGAAAATAAACGGTATCAGTCTCTTCGTCTTTTTTATGTACTCCGCGTACTCGGGAAATCTGCCGGTAAGTATTTTTTCTTCATAAGTCAGTTTCAGGCACATATTAACTGCCAGAAAAATCCAGTATAAAAACCGCGCCGCGCTGAAATCTTCAGTCACCAGACAGGCTGTTGCTCCGAGGAGTGAAGTGTACATAGGATGACGGATAAACCTGTAAGGTCCCCCGGAAACAACCTTCATTCCGTTCAAGGGTTCGGGAGAGATGTTGAAACGGAATTTCATCAGATACATCGCCCATAATGCGAGAATGATAAAAGCCGCGTAAAGGGCAAGCAGGATTTTATTACGCGGATAATATAATCCGGTTAAATAAATAAGCGCTATCAAAGCAAACTGCATGATTACGTGCAATGCTGACCTGAACGAACCGGGCTGAATTCCAATCATCCAATTTTGATGACGTCTTCCACGTCGCGCCTCGGCGTAGCTTTAACCTGCTTCCCGTAACCGAGCCTTATTATCATCTGCGGGTAGAAGTTCGTCTTCAAAAGTTCGCGCAGTTTATCGAAGAGTTCGGGCACTTCAAGCGGCTGGTTGAGGTAAGACGCTGAAATTCCTTCCCAACTTGCCCTGAGAAGAAGCCTTGAAAGCGACATTCCGGTCTTGAGCCAGTCGATAGGATTATTGTTCTTGCTTTCCAGTATTGCGAGCAAAGGTGAGCCTTTAATCAAGTTTCTGTCTCTTCCTGCCTGAATGTCACCCCAGTTCAGGTTGCCTATGAAGAAAGGACTGCCGAATGAAATGAGGTCGCCCATTCCGAACGCGTATCCGGGTATTCCGTCTTTGCTCGAAGTGCGGTTCGGATGAACCCACTGCGCAAGTTCCCGGCAGAAACTCTTGTTCTGAGATTGAATGCGGTCGCCGTGTTCGATAAGTTTTGTCATCTCCTCGCGGGTTTCCTTTAAATCAATCTTCAAAAATTTAACATCAGGATCGATTGAAGCCGCGTTGTTCAGTTTTCCGAAAGTAATTTCGTCGACTATTTCTTCGGCATACGGAAGTCTGTTAGTCCTTCTGTTTGGAATTGCCTTGAAAAATATTTTGTCTTCATCCGTAGGCTGGTAGTCTCTTGATTTCACAGTTATTGTCGCGAGAAGGTCGTTGTCGGTCTCGCTCGGGAAATACGCGACATCAGGCTCAAAACCGAAATACTTCATCGTTACAAGCAGGTTGGTAAGAGCCGCGCCGCATGATATTATCAGCTCCCTGTCCTCCGGGTCAATTACGGGGAGCGCTCTTGTCCTGTCGGCGTAGAGATTTAAAGATTCCTCATGAACCTCGAAAATCCAGGGCTGTGTGTTGTGGCCGGACGGCGCCAGTATAGCGTACCTTACGAAGAATTTGAATTTTTCCTTTATGCTGCCGAAAGACGGAAAATGATTTTCTGAAACGGCCCATGCATTAAGATTGTTGCGCATCTTTAAATCTCCTGAATAAGTTTATTATTGAATATAATGCTTTAATATTTTGGAAAATATAATAATAAAATAAAAAATAAAATTTCTTTTTTCATGTCGTTTCGCTAAATTGAAAATGAAAAATTTTGTATTGACAGTTATTACTCCATCAAAATACAGGCGTTTACTTACCGTTTTGTTCATTGCGGCAATGCTTTATGGCTCTGCCGTGCTTGTGATACGGAATTATTACGAGAGCGGAACCGGAATCGCAAAATCGGACTGGAATAAGCAGGAACTTAGCGGCGACGCGAAAAACTTCATGGACAGGGCGGTCTCTCTGTCGGCTTTCAGAGCGTATGATTCGGAAACCGTATCGAGCGTTGCGTACTACAGGCCGCCGGGATACTCACTCCTTATGGCGGCAATCTTCTTTCTTTCCGGCGTTTCGATAAAAGCAGTCATAGTATTCCAGATTATACTTGCCGCCTTTATCGTCGTTCTGATTGCGGATTCTGGAAGGATTCTCTTCGATTTTAAAACGGGAATGCTTGCCGGAATTCTCGGGATACTGTATTATCCTCTGTGGAACGCCGCCGTCATTATAAATAGTGAATTGCTATCGATGTTATACTGGGTTCTGTCCCTCAATTTAATTCTGCGTTTCGTATTTACCGGTTCTAAGAAAAATTCGCTTATAATATTTGCAGGATTGTTCTCGGGACTCGCCGCGATTACAAGAGGTCAGTTCCTCATGCTGGCTCCCGTTTCTTTGCTGCTTGTTTTTTTCTCGGCCTACAGCGGCAGGGAAAAAATTGCAATCACGGGCAAATGGATTTCTATGTTCCTGATTCCGGTCCTTCTCTGGACGTTTTACGCATACATAGTTTCGGGCGTCTTTGTGATAGTTTCGACACAGGGCTTCTATTCCATGTGGTGGGGGTGGTCTCCCGCGGTAGTGCTTGAAGAAGCTTATCCCGTCTGGAACCAGAACTGGTCCGGTATTAATATCCCTTCTGACCAGATAGGGACACTCGTTCCGAATAAATCCCCGGGTTGGTTCATCAGCGAGATATATAATTTCATTGTTTCTTATCCGAAAGAATCCGCTCTGATAGGTCTTTTTAAAATAATGGAAGGATGGGGCATAGAGTTTTACGACCGTAAACCGTTTCTTCAGGATCTCTTCAGGTTTGTGAGGAATAAAAAGTCGTATGTGTTCCTAAAATTCCTTCTTATGGCATGTATTATTTATACCGGTGTCTCGCTTCTCACAGCTGCTCTTTACAGGTACAGATTCCCTTTGCTTGACCCGGTTTTTATTATTCTTTCTTCATATACATTGATATATTTGTTCAACAAATTTGCAAAACGAAAATCCGCGGGCATCTGATAAATTCCTAAACTCCTATTAATCCCTTTCCGTTGTAATTGTTTCTCCGTCCGATTCGAAAATTATCGCGTTATCCGTGTCCGTTCTGAAATACCTTATGCCGGCTTTCCGCAGCCTTTCCAGCACTTCGGGAGAGGGTATGCTGTTATTATATGTATTCCTGCATGAAATAACCGATGCTGAAGGATTGACTGCCTTGAGAAATTCGGCCGAATTTGATTTCCCGCTTCCGTGAGATGCTATCTTTAAAATGTCCGATTCAAGCGTTCCGTTCATTAATGATATGTACTCGGATTCGTCATTCTTATCCGGACTGCCCGGGAAAAGGAAACTGTTTTTTCCGTAAACAAGCCTCATTAAGAATTTGTCGTCGGAACCTGATTTCATAATTTTGATGCGGACTCCTCCGAACCCTTCTATGTTTTCGACATTACCCGCGTTGGTAATATCTGTTCCGGAAGATAGCAGAAGATTTAAAGTTCTTGAATATAATACCGGTGAAGGTATAATTACTGCTCTTTTTATCGGAAAATTATCCGTGAGGTTTTTCAGCACATAATAATTCTTTTCTAAATCGTTTGTCATGATTAATAAATCTATTTCATTTACGCGTTTGTATTTAAGGTATGGTATAACTCTTTGTGTGCATGTATGGTTGAACGGATTCTCAAGCCCGGCATCAATCAGTATGTTGCTGCCGTCAGGTGTTTCGATATGCGTGCAGTCGGCATTGCCTACGCTGAGGTAAGTGACGCGGAGATTATTGTCGCCGGTTCCGGAAAAAACTATAACCCCTGCCGCTACAAATGCCGATATAATAACGGCTTTGAAAAATCTTTTACCGTCCGCAGATACCGTCAATATCAGCGCGAAATAAAAAACAAGAATTGCCTTAAATGAAATTCCGTAGAATTCAAAATGACTGTATCTGAATGCTGCCGCCTCGTGTATGAACCATAACTGGAATTTTAAAAGCATGGCGTTCGCTCCTGCGAAAAGTTCGCAGATATATGACGACGCAATACCGGTGATTATCTGAACGAAACCCAGCGCGAGGGATATGTTCGATAAAGGAATTTCTATCAGGTTCGTGAACACTCCGGCTATAGAAACTTTCGAGAAATAAAATATAGTAATCGGCAGTACCCCGACCTGCGCCGCCAGTCCGGAAAGAATAAGCAAAAGTGTTTTATTAATAATCATCCTTGCGCCTTTTCTATCCTCAGTGAGAGAAGGAAACGAGTAGTTTATCCTGTCCATAAAAAATACGATTGAAAGAACCGAAGCGTACGTAAGTATGAAACCCGGATTAATCAGTTGCCTCGAATCGATGCTCAGAATTATCAGTGCCGAGAATCCCGCGACGTTGTAAAAGTTGGGCTTGCGCTGAACAATCAAAACGAGCAGAAGAAGCGAGCCCATTATGACAGCCCTTATTATTGAGGCTGATGCCCCCGCGAAGAATGTGTAAAACAATAACGCGATGATGTAAAGCAGAATCTTCGGAATAAGCCCGAACCTGAACATGCTGAGTATAAAAGAAAGAATAATTATTACGTACGCCACGTTTAACCCTGACACGGCAAGAATGTGCATTACCCCGGCCTTTACGAAATCTTCTTTTATCTCTTTCGGTATATCGCTCCTGTACCCAGTAACGAGACCGTTCAGAAAAGCGCCCTCGTTCCCGCCGACGTAATTGTTTATGTTCTCTATCGCGTATTTCCTTGCCGGGAGTATGATATTCTGCTGGAAAAAATTCAGGTTTGCTCTGTCCGTAATAACAATATCGTCGCGGTAATAAACTCTGAACGTTTTTTCAATATCGTTCAGGCGAAGGTAATTTCTGTAATTAAATTCTCCCGGGTTGGCATCCTCCGGCGCGTCTGCGAGGTCGCCGTAAAGAATCACTCTGTCTCCCGCTTCGGGCGCGACGGGATTAATCGTATCGGAAATTTCCTTCGTTTGCTTTACCGTAACAAGAACGCTGCCCGTTATTTCTAATGTGTCCTCCGTTGTTGTAATATTTTCCGCGTCAAGAACGAACTGCAGACGGTTTTTTGTAAATTCGGGGAGGTCCGAAACAATACCTGTGAGAAAAACCCCTGGGTGGTTGTATCTCAGATTCAGCATGGAATTTTTCCCTACGGAATAAAAATCATAATTTGACCTGACGATGCCGGACAACACAACAACGAGCGCAAGAATTATTTGCGCGGAATTTTGGTGAATGCTTTTATCTGCAATCAAATAAACCAGTGACACGGTAATTAACAACAGTACGACAAACGGGTTGAATATTATTTCCTTTCCAATTAAGATGCCAGCGCTAAAGACAAGAAATAACCTGAAAGCGGGAGCGTTATATAATTTATTAATTAACATAACCTCTAATTCTATGCTAATTCGATTCTCTTTTCAAGTCTTTTTTCGGTATTCTGTAAAAAACTTCCTTTTTTAAGCAAACATAATTTCATAATTTGGCATATGAATACAGTTGAAATAATTAAAAGAAAAAGAAACGGCGAAAAACTTACCAAAGATGAGTTGAAATTTCTTATTGACGGTTACCTCAAGGGAAAAGTTGCCGATTACCAGATCACTTCCTTTCTTATGGCTGTTTATTTCAGGGGCATGGACGATGAGGAAACTCTGAATCTAACCGAACTGATGCTTCACAGCGGCGATATTATCAATCTCGACCATATTAAAGGTGTTAAAGTAGATAAACATTCCACGGGCGGCGTCGGAGACAAAACGTCTCTGATTCTCGCGCCCCAACTCGCTTCGCTCGGTGTTTATGTCCCGATGATTTCAGGCAGGGGACTCGGGCATACCGGCGGGACACTGGATAAACTCGAGTCGATTCCCGGTTTCCGGATAAACATGAGCGAAGAAGAATACAAAAGCACTCTCGGGAAAATCGGGTGCGTTATGATAGGGCAGACGGAAAGGCTCGCGCCCGCAGATAAGCGTTTCTACGCTTTGCGCGACGTTACCGCGACAGTCGACAGCATTCCGCTTATTGCTTCAAGCATACTCAGCAAGAAACTCGCGGAAGGAGCTGAAGCGCTCGTATTCGACGTGAAGATGGGCAGCGGAGCTAACCTACAGGATGAAAGAGAATCTGAGAAACTTGCCAGAAAACTTGTTTCCGTTTCCAGGAAATTCGGAAAGAAGGCGGTCGCGGTACTCACTGATATGAAAGAGCCTCTCGGTTTCAATATTGGAAACTGGCTCGAAGTTGAGGAATGCATCGAAGTAATGAACGGAAGGAAAATCGATGACCTTCTCAAAGTGAACAACGTTCTTGCCGGAGCAATGCTCTGGCTGGCGGGAAAGGCTAAGGATATTCCTGAAGGAGAGGTTATAGCGGAACAGGCGCTGGATAACGGAACCGTGTACGCGAAATTCCTCGAAATGGTTCAGGCGCATGACGGAAGTGTGAGTTACATTAAAGATTATAAGAATAAAAAGCGTCCTGCATACAGCAGGAAAATTATTTCCGATAAGGACGGATATGTAAACGGACTGGATGCTTTCGGTTTCGGCGTTGCGTCCGTGATGCTCGGAGCGGGAAGGAAAAAAGCGGAAGACAGAGTCAGTCCTCTTTCAGGTATAATTCTGAATAAAAAATGCGGCGATAAAATTCTCAAAGGAGAGTCTGTGTGCGAATTGTTTGCCGATGACGATTCAAAAATAAGCGACGCGCTGCCCTATACTGAGAAGGCAATTAGAATTGATACAAAACCGGATTTTGAGAAGAAACTTATAATTGATATCATAGACTGATGTTCGGCATAAGCAGAAGAATATTGTCAATGTTTTTTTCTGTCGGGTTCGTGATACTCGTACTGCTTTATGTCGGTTATAAAATGCTTAAGCAGGAAGAGCCTTCGGGAATTGTTAAACAGACGAATTCCGGCGCCGAATATATTTTCGTAAAAAGAGTCGTTGACGGAGATACTTTTGTAATGTCGACCGGTGAAAAGGTCAGATTGCTCGGTATCGATACACCCGAAAAATATGAATCCAAAAAACTCGACAGGGACGCGAACTCCAGCGGGAAAGACAAGAAGACCATTAAAAGGCTCGGAGAACTTGCAAGCGATTATGTCAGGAAACTCGTCGAGGGTAAAAAAGTCAGACTCGAAAGAGAACCGAATTATGACGATAAAGACAGGTACGGAAGACTGCTCAGGTATGTGTATCTCGAAGACGGCACTTGCGTCAACGCTAAAATAGTCAGCGACGGTTATGCTCAGGTCTATGAAAGTTTTCCAGTATCGAAAACCGCTGATTTCAGAAAACTACAGCGGGAAGCCCGGGAGAATAACAGAGGTCTCTGGGGCGATGTCGAGGGATTAGAACAATTCAAATAATAAAATATGAACAATAAAATTTTAGATACGGCAGTGACATTCGATGATGTCCTGCTCGTGCCTGCCAAATCCAAAGTTCTTCCGCGTGAGGTCGATTTAAGGACAAGACTCACCAAAAAAATCACATTGAATATCCCGCTACTTTCCGCCGCTATGGATACGGTCACCGAATCGGAACTCGCAATAGCGATAGCGCGCGAAGGCGGAATGGGAATTATTCACAAAAATATGAATTCCGAAAAACAGGCCGACCAGGTCGATAAGGTTAAAAGAAGCGAAAGCGGTATGATTAGAAAACCTGTCACTCTTCATGCGGGGCATACGATTGGAGACGCTAACAGGGTGATGGAGAAGTACAGAATCTCCGGTATTCCCATAATAGACGGAAGCGGTAAATTGATAGGCATACTTACAAACCGCGACCTGAGGTTTAACCCCGACGAGCACATCCGTATCGAAAAAATCATGACGAAGGATAATCTCATAACTGCTCCTATCGGAACTGACCTTATAAAGGCGGAAAAGATTCTTCAGAAATACAGAATCGAAAAACTTCCGGTCGTCGACAGAAACGGCTATCTTAAAGGACTCATCACTTTCAAGGACATTCAGAAAAGAAAAAGTTTCCCGAATGCATGCAAGGATGAATTCGGCAGGCTGAGAGTGGGTGCGGCAGTGAGTATTACGCGCGATACCCTTGAAAGGGTAGGGGAACTTGTAAAAGCGTCGGTTGACGTAGTTGTCGTTGATACTGCTCACGGACATTCAAGGGGAGTCATTGAAACGGTAAGGAAAATTAAATCGAAATTCGATATTGGTGTTGTCGCGGGAAACGTAGCGACCGCCGAAGCAACGGTTGACCTGATTAAGGCTGGTGCCGACTGCGTTAAGGTTGGTATCGGAGCCGGTTCAATCTGCACAACGAGAGTAATCGCCGGCGTCGGCGTTCCTCAGTTAACCGCTATAATTGATTGCTCCAGGGCCGCGAAAAGATACAACATTCCAGTTATTGCAGACGGAGGTCTTAAGCAAACCGGCGATATTCCGAAAGCCATCGCTGCCGGCGGTGATTCCGTTATGATAGGCGGCATGTTCGCCGGCACTGACGAAACACCGGGCGAAAAAGTTCTCTACGAAGGACGGAGTTATAAAACTTACAGAGGCATGGGCTCGATTGAGGCAATGAAGGAAGGTTCCAAAGACCGGTATTTTCAGGATATGGAAGACGACATCAAAAAACTCGTACCCGAAGGAATAGAAGGAATCGTACCCTACAAAGGACCGCTGAAAGATACAATCTATCAGATGATTGGAGGACTCAGAGCGGCTATGGGATACTGCGGCGCAAAAGATATCAGGGCGATGAAGACGATAACGAAATTCACCAAGATTACTAATTCGGGTCTTAGGGAATCGCATCCCCATGACGTGAAAATCACGAAGGAAGCGCCGAACTACGGCGTTAAGGGATGATTTTTGAAATAATTTTGTTTTATAAAATGAAAAACAAATTTTATTATTATGGATAACTATAATGAATATTCCGTTCCGCAGACTGTCGGCGGAGTTAAAAGCGCTACGGACGTAAGGAAGTTTATGCTCGCGGTTTACAATTGGATGACTTTCGGACTCGGTATTACGGCTTTTGTTTCTTTCGCTTTTTACAGACTGGATATCGTAACGAAAATACTGGCTTCGAATCCTATGCTTATATGGGGTTTGTTTATCGCTCAGATTATAACAGTGCTCGTCATATCAGCGGGTATTAATAAGATACCGTCGATTGTTGCCGTCGGGCTTTTTCTTTTCTATTCTTTCCTTACGGGAATAACATTTTCGGTTCTTTTTCTTGTCTATACTGCAAGTTCGATTTCATTTACATTCTTTATTTGCGCGGGAATGTTCGCGTCAGTAAGCGTGTTCGGTTACATTACACGTATTGATATGACGAGATGGGGCGGTTATTTAATGATGGCTTTGTTCGGGCTTATCATTGCCACTGTCGTAAATATATTCCTGGAAAGCAGCATGATTTACTGGCTGACTTCCTACGCCGGCGTAATCATCTTCGTCGGTCTTACAGCCTATGATACTCAGAGGATAAAAAATACGGGTATGTATATTGATTCCGGAAGCGAGGCGGGGAAAAAAGCGGCTGTTATCGGAGCTCTAAATCTGTATCTCGATTTTATAAATCTGTTTCTTTATCTGCTCAGGTTCATGGGAAACAGAAAGTGAACAACGGAATAAATATTATTTAAAATCCCGGCTCCGCCGGGATTTTTTTAGTCCCACCTTCTTACCGCAAAAACTTTTCCCTGTTTAGAAAATTCATTCGAAGGCGACATTGTTTCTTCAATCTTTTCCAGACGTTCTCTGATGCCTGTCTTGTGAACTCCTATTCCCGGAGAACTCTCTATAACAGTATTCTCGTCTATAACGATTACCACATGCCCTTTTAGAACAATAAGGTCAAGCGGTTTAAGCGCTGCTATAATCTCTTCAATGCTTTTCCCTTCAATATCAACGGACCTGCCGAATGTCGCGAGCGATGAAGTGTTCCGTGGAGTGCATCCGTTCGCCGCCTGATACAGCAAACCCGAGCAGTCAACACCCTTCAATATCCACAGGTCGCGGGTCTCATCCGAAAGACTTTTCTTAGGCTTGTAATAATTAAGCATGAACTCGAGTCCGTCCGCCTTGTTGCCTCCCCACATGTAGGGATAACCTTCGAGTCTGTTAAGTTCGGAAAGAATATCTTCTTTCTTGGGAACAAACTTGCGTCTTTTCGGCGGCTCTGAGTACATGTCTTTTACCATTCTGCTGTCGACATAAAAATCACCCTTGTAATCGTAATCATCGGTTGTAACTTTGTAGTACTTCAGTCCTCTGTCACCGAAATCAATCACTTCATGCACTTTGAATGCGGTTCCCGGAAGTGCAATGAATTCCATTTCCGCAATCAGACCGTTTTTAAGCCTGACCGTGCTGCCGTCATTTCCTCCGAAAACAAGAAAAAAATCATAAGTATTCAGAACAGGAACATAATCTTCCGCGTAACAGTACGGCTGTGAGTGAACTCTTAAGGCCGAAATTACAAAAATCAACAGCAGAAGTCTGAATCGCATCGGGATTTATTTAAATTGTTATAAAAAATTAATATGATTAAATTGATATTTATTATAAAAATACGGTTTAAAATTATCAAGATGAAAAGAATCTTCCTTGCATTATTTCTTTTTGCGGCATTGTCCGCTAATTCGCAGATAGTAATAAATGAAGTCATGTACGCCCCGATTTCTCCCGCGAAAGAATGGTTTGAACTATATAATACGTCGTCGTCCCCTGTCAGTATCCAAAACTGGAAATGGAGAGACGCGGCGCAGTCGAATCCGGTGAGGACAATCACCGTACAGAGCATTCAGATTCCGGCGAATTCTTTTGCTGTTGTCTGTGAAGATTCTGCAAACTTCAGGAGCGCTTTTCCGTTAGTGACGGGTATAGTAATCCAGTCGGTCGGATGGAACGCTCTCAATAATACCGGTGATGAGAACGTTGTGCTGTATAATTCATCAGCCGTGACCGTAGATTCTCTGACTTATAATAATTCATGGGGCGGTTCGGGCGGATTTTCTCTCGAAAGAAAAAACCCGCTCGGTCCCACAAATTCATCCTCGAACTGGGGAACAAGCCTTGACCCGTCAAAAGGCACTCCTGACAGAGTTAACTCACTCACTCCGAAAACGGATGACCTGATTTTGAAATCTTTCGTGATAACACCGTCGAGTCCTCTCGTGGGAGATACACTTAAACTCGATTTCTGGATAAAAAATATAGGGCTTAATGCCGCATCAGGTTATTCCCTGAATATTTACAGGGATGCAAACTTTGACAGCATTCCCGACCCCTCAGAACTCATAAACGCTTACGCTTTCACAAGCACGCTTAACGCTAACGATTCAACTGAATACACCTATCGTATAGCCGGAATCGACAGCGGGAAAAAACAATATATTGGAAAAGTAATTTACACGCCCGATCAGGATACATCGAATAATATGCTTTTGAGAAGTGTAACAGTCGGCGGACAGGTCGTATCAACCGGGATGCTAATAAATGAAATCATGTACGCTCCGCAAAGTCCCGAGCCTGAATGGATTGAGATTTACAACAATTCAGGCAGCGCCATAAACATAAAAAACTGGAAAATCGCTGACAGTTCTTCGGAAAACAGTCCCATTACGATTACCTCGTCTGACAGAATAGTCAATGCTAATGATTATCTCGTTATCGCGAAAAACAGCGCGATTCTGTCCGTTCATACAATAATCGATTCATCTAAAATTGTTTACGTTTCATCGCTTCCGACATACAACAACGATAAGGATAAAGTGATTATATTCAATAACGCTTCGGTAATGGTTGATGAAGTCTCCTATAAATCACAATGGGGAGGCAGCAGCAGGAACTCGCTCGAGAGGATTTCATTCACAAGGCCGTCGAACGATTCAACAAACTGGATTACTTCACTTGACTGCGAGTTTTCTACGCCGACACGGCAAAACTCATTTGCTAACATTGTTACCGCAAACAGGAACGACCTTATCGTCAATGAGATAATGTTCGACCCACTTACAACAAGCTGCGAATGGTTCGAACTGTACAACAGGTCGGGTAAATATCTCAACCTGAACGGATGGAAAGCGTCGATGGGCTCTTACTCGGTTAACATTTTTGATAACTGCAATTATGTGCTTAAGCCCGGCGCGTATCTCGTGGTTGCGGCGGATACTACATTGTACAACAGGTTCGGGTATCTGCATACAGCGGACAGTTCTTACAGAGTGACCATAAAATCAAGTGTCTCCCTTAGCAATTCCGGCGCACTGATAAAAATTACCGACGTGCTCAACAATACGGTTGATTCAGTTTACTATTCTCCGAAGTGGCATAACTCAAACATAGCCGACACTAAAGGGTATTCGCTCGAAAGAATATCCTCGGAACTCAACGGTAACCTACCGTCAAACTGGAGCAGCTGCGCCGACCTGCTTGGCGGTACGCCCGGAAAACGCAACAGCATTTTCGTGCAGAACAATAAGGAGACTTCACTTAGCGTTTATCCCAATCCTTTTTCGCCGGACGGCGACGGGTTTGAAGATTTTACAATCATTAAGTATAAACTGAAAGCAAATACTTCTCAGGTTCGCGTAAAGATTTTTGACGTCAAGGGAAGAGTGGTAAGAACACTTCTGAATAATCAATTCAGCGGAAATGAATCGCAGATTATATTCGACGGAAAGGATGACAGCGGAAATAAACTCAGAATCGGAATATATGTTGTTTATCTGGAAGCGGTGGATGACCACGGCGGAACGCTTGAGCAAACTAAAACTACTGTTGTAGTCGCGGCAAAACTCTGATTATGCTTAACCGTAAAATATTATACATAATCATCGGCATTGTGTCGTTTGCCGTATATTATAATTCACTGAGCAACGCCTTTGTCTTTGACGATGAAAGCGTCATAGAAAATAATTCTTCGATACAGTCTCTTTCGAACATTCCGAAATTCTTTACTGCTGATGAAGGATTCCATAAGGTTATAGGGAGATACTACAGACCCCTTACTTCGGCATTATATACTGTCGATTACGCGGTATGGGGACTTGACCCTTACGGTTTCCATCTGACAAACGCGTTAATTCATGTTATCTCCTGCCTTCTGCTGTTTGCAGTACTGCTGCGGTTCTTCGGCGGTTATAAGAACGGTCTGCTCGCGGCTTTTATCGGCTCGCTGATTTTCGCCGTTCATCCCGTGCATACTGAAGCCGTCAGCTGGATTAGCGGAAGAACCGATTCACTTGTTACGTTATTCTTTTTCGCTTCGTTTCTGTTATATATGAAATTCACGGAATCGGATGAAGGAAGAAAACCGTATTTGTACATTTCGCTATTGTTCTACATTCTCGGTCTTCTGTCGAAGGAGATGATTGTAACGATGCCTGTATTTATACTCCTTTACGATTTTGTTTACAGGAAAAAAGACCCGGGCTACATCAGAAAAAATATAACGGCTTATGTCCTGTTTGCCGCTGTCACTGTCGTGTTTCTTTTTATAAGATATATGCTCTTGAAGGATATTCCCGACAGGACAACGTATTTCTATTTTTACGGAAAGAGTGCGGCAACGGCTTTCTATACGATGCTGACGACAATTCCGGTTTATTTTAAACTCCTGTTCTATCCGGTAAATCTTCTGTATCATTATAACGGAACGATACCCGACGCTGAATCGTTGGGCGACTTTAGAGCGCTGGCATCCGCATTGTTTATTCTTGTCCTTATCGGACTGTCGGTTTTCTTCTACAAAAAACAGAGCATTTACAGTTTCATTATACTTTTCTTCTTGGTTTCTATGTTGCCGGTCATGAATATTATCCCGACCATGAATTTCATGGCTGAGAGATTTCTTTATATTTCTTCTTTCTCACTGTCCCTGCTGGCCGCTTTCCTTTTCGTGAAATATGCTAACGAAAGAAACATAAAAGTGCTTGCTGTCATCTTTGTGATAATCGCCGCTGCTTTTGCGTACCTTACGTACGAGCGTAACGCGGAATGGAAGGATAACGACACGCTTTATTCAAAAGCCGACGGGATAGATGGTAATGTACTCCTCGTAAACGCGGGCAATATCTACGCGAATAAAAAGAATTACGACGAAGCGGAAAAAAGATACAGACGCGCTATCGAAATCAGAGACAATTCCGTGCTTGCTCATCATAACCTCGGGCTCATTTTCCTGATTAAAGGAAAACTCGACTCGGCGGAGGTGCAATTCAGGAAAGGAATAGAAATCGACTCTCTCGCGCCTGACGGATATTTCCAGCTCGGAAATGTCTATCAGCAGGAAGGGAGAATACCTGAAGCAATCAGCATGCTCGAAAAACTTCAGTCATTCGCGCCGAATTACAGGAATAGCGGCGACCTCCTCGCGATGTTAAGGCAGAAACCAAGTCAGAACGGTTCTCCCGATATACCCGCGAACCGGATTGATGAACTTGAAAAACGTTCATTTAGTCTTTACCAGCAGGGGAAATATGAAGATGCGATTAAAGACCTTAACGTATTGCTCGAGATGAGTAAGAACGGCAGGGCCGGTTATTACAACAATATCGGAATATGCTACGACGGAATGGGAAATCTTTCGAAAGCAAAGGAATACTACCGCAAATCAATTGAAATAGATTCTGCCAACGTGAATGCCCTTGGCGGGATGGCTTACGTTTTTCTGAGGGAGAATAACAAAATGAAAGCCATAGAGTATTACGAAAAAGTGCTTGCCGTGAATCCGAACGATGAGGGCGCGAGATTTAAACTTGATTCGTTAAACGGAAAATAGAATGATGGGAATCGAAGAAGGCGATAAAAAATTCAGATTCGGCGCTGCGTTTTGGACGGCATCCGCGGCTGGTCTTATATCGCAAATACTTTCATACGTATTCAATTATAACTTCGCTTACAGGGACGCTATCTTCAGAATGGAAGCAGCCCGCAGATTTTTCGACAATATAAATCCCGGAATAATTTCTCAGATAGGGACGGTCTGGCTTCCTGTCCCGAACCTGATACTTATGCCTTTCGCCTATGTGGATTATCTCTGGAAAACCGGACTGGCAGCGAGTATTGTGAACTACCCCGCGTTTGTGGCAAGCGCGGTATTTATTTTTCTCTCTCTAAAAAGAATGACAAAGAGTCCTGCCGCGACCTGGTTCGGGTTTATAATATATGTTTTCAATTATAACATTCTTTATTTCCAGACTACCGCGATGACCGAACAGCTCTATCTTACTTTTCTAACAGGAGCGTTTTATTATCTGGTCGTATGGTCGGAAAATTCTGATAAGAAGCAATTATGGCTGTCTTCGCTTTTTATGATGCTTGCGTCCGGCACAAGGTACGACGCGTGGCCCGTTGCACTGGCTTCCGCTGGAATCGTCTTTCTGGTCAGTATTCCGGAGAAGAAATATATCAGAAACACTTTAATCTTCGCATCGCTGCCTGCCGCGCTCGTTATATGGTGGTTTGTGCACAACTGGTATTATTTCGGAGATGCTCTCGAATTTTCGAGAGGGAAATTTTCAACGCTTCATCAGTTAAAATACTACGAAGACGCGGGAAGGCTGCTTACAAAAAGTAATTTTCTTCTTTCCCTAAAAGTCTATGTATGGTCGGTCTTATTGTACTCAGGAAATCTTTACGCTGCTCTGTCATTGACCGGTTTGATATATTATTTCGTAAAAAATAAATTTAATCTGAAATCATTCGTTCCGTATGTGCTTTGGGTCGCGCTTCCCACGACTCTAATACTGCTATACAAGGGACAATTAATAATCGAACATCCGTTCTCGGAACCTGCCGGGTATTTCAACAGCCGGTATGGGCTTTATCTTTTTCCTGCTGTCGCGGTCTTCGGAGGTTTCTCAGTACTCTTACTTGAAAAATTCAAGTTCAGAAAAATGCTTCTGATTATTCTCTGGATCGGATTTGCGATTCAGCAGTTGGTATTCCTTGTGAATTTCCCGTACAGCATCCCATCGCTTGCCGAAGCGAAATATTCATACAGTCAGCCGAGCGAAGACCTTTCGGCATTCATGAAGGAAAATTACAAGGGCGGAGGAATACTTTACGACAACCTGATATTTGCCCTGAATCCTTCGACAGGAATAAACCTTAAGGACAGAATAACTTTTCATACTTTCGCGCTCGGAGAAAAGGCGATGAAAACGCCGTCCGAATACGTTGAATGGGTAATTATCTACACTGACGCTCCGAATGATAAGATTCACGAAGCCATGAAAACGTGCGGCGACTTTAAGAATAATTTTGAGAAGAAATTTTCCGAGTACGGAATCGAGGTATATAAAAGAAAATTCTGAAGGTTATAAGTTACAGCCATTTATGGTTTGTAATTGGATGCAGGGTTGTATATTTTTGTATATTCCGGGGTGTAGATCAGTTGGCTAGATCGCTTGAATGGGGTTCAAGAGGCCGGCAGTTCGAGTCTGCCCATCCCGACTTTCTAAACCCGTGAAATCATTTTTAACGGGTTTTTTTATTATCCTGCTCATGTAAATTTCTGTTTATTTTTCCCTTCAGTGCTGGCAATGCCGGATTTCGAGTATGTCTATCCTTGCATTTATTTCAGTTAAGATTCCGTCTTAAAAATCCCGATTGTGTTTGGAAGGCCGTCATTGGTTATCGCCTGCGGCTTGTTTTAGTTATTTCGAAGTTATAAAAAAAACAGTAAAGTAATTACAAGAATCCTTTTACCGGATGAACATTTATTACCGCTTTAAATCATTATTCCTGCAGTTACTTATTTCCGAAAAATTTCTCAGAATTAATAAATCTTTTTGAATTCTAATATGTTTTATATTTAAATTTAATAATTTATATTTTAAGATAACTCTTTAAAAAAAAGGAGCAAATTAATGAAAATTCTCTCTCTCTTAAGGATTTCTTTTTGGGTAATCATTATCTCTGTATTTTTTTCAGGGATGACTTTTGCTCAGTGGGATAATCCGAACCTTGATAGAATCCCCGAAAGATTCATCAAGCAAATTTCGCCAAAACTGTATGAACCAATGGTCGTTGTAACTTTAAACGACTATGACAATTTTAACATGGGTACTGACTTTGCAGAAGGGCATGTATCTATGAATCCTATGAATCCGCTGCAGATTTTCTGCGCGTTCAATACGAACGGAACACATTACACGATGGACGGCGGTCTGACATGGGCAACGGTGAACCCGTCATTTCCGAACACAGCGGGAGACCCTGTCACGGCCTATGACAGTCTGGGCAACCTTTTCTATGAATGCCTTAATTCCGGCATAACGGCATGCTGGGTCGCAAAATCAACTACGAACGGTTCTTCGTGGGTATGGGCAAACGTTTCCGCGACTACAGGTAATGATAAAAACTGGATAGCGGCTGACCAGACCGGCGGTCCATACTCCAATTACCTTTATACTGTTATGACTAACGGCAGCGCTGCTCAGTTTGCGAGGAGCACTAACAATGGCGCATCTTTTACAAACACCGCAAGTCTTACTCCTCACAACTATCCGGGAGCGATGGTTTGTGTAGGCCCTAACGGCAGCATTCAGGGCGGCAGCGTTTATGTTGTTACACATTCCGGCCCTAATTCCGCGGGCGTTTACGGTTTCTTTGTCTCAACCGACGCGGGTCTGACGTTTACTGCGAAGGGAACTTATCAGTGGCCTAATTATATCGGCACTGAAATTTCAAGCCGTTCCACTGTAAGCGGTATGAGATGCAGACCTTACCCGTTTATAGCGGCTGACAACAGTTACGGCCCATACAGAGGAAGACTCTATTGCGTTTATGCCTCGAATAATCCTTCGGGCAACGGCAATAAGTCTGACATATTCCTCAGATGGTCCTCCAATCAGGGAACGAATTGGTCGAACGCGGTTGTCGTTAACGACGATCCGAACTCTGCCAGTAATTATCAGTTCCATCCCGCTATCTGGTGCGATAAAACAAACGGGAAACTGTATGTCATGTTTTATGACACCAGAAACTGCGCCACAAGCGACAGTATGGATGTTTACGCGACTTACAGCACTGACGGCGGTCAGACTTTCGCGCCGAACCAGAGAGTGACTAACCAGCTTTTCAAGATTAAATTATCATCATCAGGCTCTGCGCCTGCGTATCAGGGTGACTACAATTCAATAGTCTCTAATCCAAAAACCTCTATGCTTGTTTGGGGCGATTTCAGAAATAACGGTTACGGAAGTTTCTCAGGTTATTTCCCTGATTACGCCATGAGAATGAATCCGACTTCATCAGGTATAAACAGCGTCAATGGCGTTAAAGACTTCAATATGGTTGTACCCTCGGTGAAATTATACACCGATACGGTCATCGTCTCCGCGGTTATTACTCCGACACCGGGCAGCGGCTCATTCGCGATTACATATCCGTCACCCGGCGCCAATAAACTTGCGCATTTCCCGGATTCGCTCTCTGTAAGAGTTACGGCAAACAACGTTACTCCGGGCACTTACACAATGACCGTTACGGCCAAAGGTCCTAACGGCACTCCGGTTCACCAGAGAGCCGTCACTATTACTGCATCGACAACTTCAGGAGTAATAGAAAACAATGGTCCTTCTACTTTCAGCCTCTCCCAGAATTATCCGAATCCTTTCAATCCCTTTACGAGGATTGATTACAGCATTGCTAAGGCTTCGGACGTGAAGATTTCAATCTACAATATTCTTGGAAAGGAAATTACTTCGTATGCAATCCCGAATCAGAATCCCGGAAACCATTACATTATGTTCAACGCTTCGAATCTTTCAACAGGAGTGTATTATTATACAATCAAAGCGGGAGATTTCACGGATAAAAAGACAATGATATTAATGAAGTAATAGTTTTATATAAGATTTATAAAGGGGCAATATTTATTGCCCTTTTTTTTATTCTCTTCCGAGTTCT
The DNA here is from genome assembly GCA_021286895.1 of Bacteroidota bacterium. Lineage (GTDB taxonomy): Bacteria > Bacteroidota > Ignavibacteria > Tepidaquicellales > Tepidaquicellaceae > CAIKZJ01. The sequence goes on from JAJTBN010000019.1 coordinate 20,364, forward strand.
TTCTTCTGCTTTTGAGTGAGTATGTCATCGGCTACCTCAATCGACAATCCGATTTTATCGTTCAGCGGCTCGCATTGTTTGAGCGCTTCTTCCTTGCCTGCGTTAAGGAATTTGATGCCGTCCTCAGGAAGGAGTATCACCGGCATCCGGTTGTGTATGCTCGCTATTTTTGTGTTAGGCGCTGTAGTAATAACCGAAGCGCAGAAGTTGTCCTTTATTTTAATGAATATACCCGCCATGAAAAATAATTTGAAATCATCAAGGCTGATTCTGTTTGGAATCTTTATTTTGTCCGTTTGCACCCATTCGTAAAAAGCGGTTGCGGGTATCAGACACCTGTTATTCGAAAAAATGTTGTTCCAGTATGTCTTCGACTTAATCGTTTCTATCCTTGAATTGAAAATCAGAGGCGATTTCTCTTCGAATTTAATTCCCCATGTTTTTTTGTTTATCTCCAAAGCCCCCTCTGAGTTCTTGATGATTAGAATATCATCCGCTGGGAAAATGTTTATCTGCTTAATATTTTCGGGAGCATTGTTCACCACCTTAACTCCCGCCTCTTTGCTGATTTTTGTGAAAATCGAAAGACCGGTCTCCTTATTCTCAAATCTTGAACACATAAATAATTGATTAATTGAATTATAATATGCATTAGGGTAAAATCAATCAATAGAAAACGTTGTATGAAATCGGTATATTTACTATTAATTTTATTTTATCTATGAGATTATCGAAATTTATTGTTCCGACAAAGAAAGAAACACCTAATGATGCTGTCGCTGCATCGCATATATTGTCGCTAAGGGCCGGTTTGTTCCGTTTGCTTACGTCTGGCGTATATTCGGTGCTGCCGCTTGGACTAATCGTAAAAAACAAAGTCGAGAAGATTATCAGGGAAGAAATGAACGCTATCGGAGGCAACGAATTCCTTCTGCCGGCGCTTTCTCCGAATGAACTATGGGATGAAACCGGACGCCTTGAGGATTTCGGCGATATTATATTCAGGATTAAGAACAGGGAACTCGTTCTCGCTCCTACTCACGAAGAAGTTTTTACCTCCATCGCGAAGTCGTATATAAATTCATACAAGCACTTGCCTCAGATGTGGTATCAGATTCAGACAAAATTCAGGAACGAGGCAAGACCTAAGTCCGGCGTGCTAAGGGGCAGACAGTTTACGATGAAAGACGCTTATTCTTTCGACGCGACGTGGGAAGGTCTCGATAAATCTTATGAACAACAGGACGCGGCATACAGAAAAATATTCGGCAGATGCGGATTGAAATTCTTTTCCGTTACCGCCTCCAGCGGTGCGATGGGCGGAAGCAAATCCGAGGAATTTATGGTCGAATCAGACGCGGGTGAAGACCTTATCGCGATTAGCGAAGACGGAAAATATTTTTCAAATATCGAAGTCGCTGAATCGTTTATAGAAAAAGTAGGCAGAAAAGATTCAAACCTGAAATACGAAGAGTTCCATACTCCGGATATAAAATCAATTGAAGAACTTGCGGGATTCCTCGGCATTACGGATAAATCGAGACTCGCAAAATCAAGAGTATTCGTCCTTCCCGCGAAAGCCGAAGGCGAAAAAGATAAATTTATCCTTGCTCTTGTCTGCGGCGACGATGAAGTCAACGAAACAAAAATGCAGAAATATTTCGGCGCTAATATCCGTCCCGGACATCCTGAAGAACTTCTGGCGATTACCGGAGCGGACGCGGGCTCTATCGGGCCGATAGGGCTTAAGAACAAGGATGTTGAAATAGTCGCGGACTTCCGTCTGCAGGATTCCGATGAACTCGTAAGCGGCGCTAACAAGAATGATTACCATATTAAGAATATCGATTTCAAAAGAGACGTGCCCGGTATAAAATATCAGGATTTGCGGGTGGTTAGGGAAGGCGAACTTACAATAGATAAAACAAGCAAAATAAGAATAACAAAAGCCATAGAAGTCGGTCATATATTTAAACTCGGGACAAAATATTCCGAATCTCTCAGAGCCGTCTTTCTCGATAAGGACGGAAAAGAAAATCCGGTTATTATGGGAAGTTACGGCATCGGAGTGGAAAGAGTCATCGCTTCTTACATCGAACAGAATCACGATGAAAACGGAATAATATGGGAAGGCGAAATAGCCCCGTTCGGAGTCTTGCTGATTAATATAACGACACAGAATCCTGAGATTACAAAATTCTGCGGCGAACTTTACGGCAAACTCAGCGCGGATAACTTTGAGGTTCTGTACGACGACAGAGAAGACCTGCGCCCGGGGTTCAAGTTTAAAGATGCGGACCTTATCGGCATACCGGTTCAGGGAATCGTGGGCGAAAAGAATTTTAGAGACGGGAAGATTGAACTGAAGAGAAGGCGCACTGGAGAAAGAAAACTCGTTGACAGCAAGGACGTTGCGGTAGAAATTAAAAATATGATGAATGCTCGATAGAGTCCTAAGTTCGGATTATATTCTTGCTTCGGTTTCGCCGAGAAGAAAATATCTGCTTAGACAGATAGGGCTTAAATTCGTTTCCGTAGACAGCAGCGTTGAGGAGGAAAAATCGAGAAGACATCCGCTGACTTCTGTCAGGAACAACGCCCGTATGAAATCAAGGGCGGTCGCGCATCTTTATAAAAACAAAATCCTGCTCTCTGCCGATACGATTGTGGTTCTCGGGAAAAAGATACTGAACAAGCCCGGAAACCTGAAAGAAGCCGCAGCGTTCCTCCGTATGCTCAGCGGGAAAAAACATGTCGTTTACACAGGCATAAATGTCATCAATCAGAAAAGCGGAATCGAAAAATTCGGTTATGAAAAAACCACGGTTGAATTCAGAAAACTGACCGATGAGGAAATCAATTTTTATGTCAGAAAGTACAAGCCGCTCGATAAAGCGGGCGCGTACGGCATTCAGGATGATTTCGGTTGCCTTTTCATAAAGAGGATATGGGGCGACTATTATAACGTTGTCGGGCTGCCTCTCGTTAAACTTTACGAATTAATAATCGAGACTTTAATAAAATAACTTGTTCAGGAAGTACAAGAAAAAAGTACTCGTTTCGGTATCGTTTGGGGCGGTCGTTTTCCTCGCGTTCAGTATTTATGCGGATTTC
>JAJTBN010000251.1 GCA_021286895.1 Bacteroidota bacterium
TAAATAATACGAAAAGGATAAAATTCTTTTTTACCCATTGAAGATTGACGATTGATATTGATACATTTAATTTTACCGCTTATATATACTAAATAATACGAAAAGGATAAAATTCTTTTTTACCCATTGAAGATTGACGATTGATATTGATACATTTAATTTTACCGCTTATATATACTAAATAATACGAAAAGGATAAAATTCTTTTTTACCCATTGAAGATTGACGATTGACGATTGAAGATTATCTCTTTTGTTCCTGAACCCTCTTGTTAAGGGAATCCAGTTCTTTCTTCATCTGCTTCAATTTCTCGTCCTGCTCTTTGCTTTCCTTATCGAGGCTGTCGAGTGATTTGCCGATTTTTTCCTGAGCGGTTTTCAGGCTGTCTGCGCTCTTCTTAATCGCTTCCTTCTTCGCGTCGTCTTCATTTTTCTTCGTGCATCCGCTAAGAAGTAAGAGCGAAAGTAATATTACAGATAAGTATCTCATGGAAATTATTTATTGTTTTTGTGCTCTTTAAATTATTAATTATTAATTACTAATTACTAATTAAAAAAACTATTTATTCTCATTCATATTTTTCTGAAGCGAATCCAGCTGATTCTGCATTGTCTTCATCTCCAGATCTTTCTTCCTGCTCACGGAATTAAGGCTGTCCAGCGATTTATCCATATTCCCTTTAAGCACTTTAAGGCTGTCGACAGTCCTCCTGATTTTCTTCAGGTCCTGCTCCCTTCTTTCCTCGTTCTGCGACGACGAGCAGCCGTAAGCGAACAGGAAAAGAGCGAATAACACGTGAATATATTTCATAATAAGTCTTATTTTTCAATTAAAATATTGATTTATTCGTTTGAAAGAAATGTCAAACAAAAAACCCGAAAAACGGATTCATAATTTTGTCATTCCCGAGCGATCTTGTCGGGAATCAAGAACAATTTGATTTATTAAATGTAATACACCATTGTGCGCTGTACGCTTTATAAATGTCGTGCGTTTTGATCCCCGCTAAGATCTTGCGGGGATGACAAGGGGGGAATACGCCTCAGCAGAAGGGAATGACAAGGGGGGAATACGCCGCGGCGGACGGGGATGACAAGGGAGAGGATTCCGCTCTTAAAAAGAATGAATTTTTGAATTTAATATTATGCTTATATTACAGATATTTGCACATAATTATTTAAACCAATCAGTTACAAATGAGCAAACTTTCTGATAAACTCGACCTCAAAAAAGACTTTCCCGGTGCGTCTTATGATGAATGGAAATTAGCGGCCGAAAAGGATTTAAAAGGCGTTCCCTTCGACAAAAAACTTATTACAAGAACATACGAAGGAATAGACCTGAACCCGATTTACACAAAAAACGATATCGAGAATAACCCCCTTGCGGAAAATTTTCCGGGCTTTGAAAATTTCGTAAGAGGCAGCAAACCCGACGGTCACGTAAAGAACAACTGGTACGTTTCGCAGGAACTCCCCTATCCCACGGCGGAAGAATTTAACGAAGCGCTGAGATACGACCTCGAAAGAGGCCAGACCTCAATCAATATAAAACTCGACAAGGCGACGCTCCATTGCATGGACCCGGATATGGCGGAAGCAGGCGAAGTCGGCATCGACGGCACTTCGTTGTCATGCATTAACGACCTCGAGAAGGCGTTTAACAAAGTCGATCTGCAGCGGTATCACATTTTTTCTGATACGGTTTATAATTCGCTTCCGTTTTTCTCATTGTTCGCGGCGTATCTGAAGAAACATAAAATTGACAAAGTACACGGCTGCATACTCGCGGACCCGTATTCATGCGTTGTCAGATGCGGTCAGCCCGGATACGATACCGATTCCGCTTTCGACGATATGTACAAAGTTACGAAATGGTGCATAGAGAACAATTATGACATAAAAACAATAGGCGTAAACGGCACGAATTACGTCAACGCCGGCGCCAGCGCCGTTCAAGAACTCGCATACGTGATTTCAACCGCGATAGATTACATAAATAGAATGCTCGAACGCGGACTTAAAATAGATGAGATAGCCCCGAGATTCAATCTGACTTTCGGAATCTCGACATTTTATTTCATGGAAGTAGCGAAATTGCGCGCGGCAAGAATACTCTGGTCGAATGTGATAGACGCCTACAAAGGAAAAGAATCATCGAAAGCAATCACTATTCACGGAAAGAGTTCATTATACAACCAGACGCAGAACGATATTTACGTAAACCTTTTAAGGACAACGACAGAGGCGTTTTCAGCGATAGCGGGCGGAGTAAACAGCCTGCACACAAACGCGTTCGACGAGTCGCTCGGAACTCCCGATGAGTTTTCGAGAAGACTTGCGAGAAACACGCAGATTATACTTCAGGAAGAATCGCACCTTAACAGCGTAATAGACCCGGCGGGCGGTTCGTACTACATTGAATCGCTTACGGCTGCGATAGCAAAAAAAGCATGGCAGATAATTCAGTCACTCGATAAAGAAGGCGGCATGCTGGAAGCGCTGAAGAAAAACATTCCGCAGTCGGAAATCGCAAAGACAGCCGAAGACAGGAAGAAAGATTTCGCGAAAAGGAAAAACGTGATTGTCGGAAACAACATGTACGCGAACGTGAAAGAAGATAAAATTGCTTTGAAAGACAGGAAGGCAGAAGAAATCCACAGGATACGTTCTGAGTATATCAAGAGAATCAGAGTCGAAGGCAACACAGGCAAGCACGGCGAGATTTTGGAGATACTTCAGAGCATAGCGAACAACGCTGACAAGACAATTGACCTTGCGGTCGAGGCGTACCTTAAAGGCGCGACAATCGGCGAAATCGGGAAAACTCTTCCGAGAAAAGACCCGGATGTAAGCGTCGAGACACTGAATTTCCACCGCGCTTCGGAAATTTTCGAAGAGTTAAGGGATATGTCGTTCGATTATAAAGACAGGAACGGATATCTTCCGAAAATTTTTCTTGCGACTATGGGACCCGTAAAACAGCACAAGGCAAGGGCGGATTTCGCGAGAGGATTCTTCGAAGTCGGCGGATTCGATGTGATTTACAGGAAAGGATTCGATACAGCCGAAGAAGCGGCTGAGGAAGCGAAAAAGGCGGGAGCGGCGATAACGGTAATCTGCTCGACTGACGATACCTATCCTGAACTCGTGCCCGCGCTTATGAAGACATTGAAAGCGGCGGACAAGAACATGAAGGTAATACTGGCGGGATACCCGAAAGAACAGATTGACGAACACAGAAAATCGGGCATCTACGACTTCATTTATCTCGGCGCCGATGTGTACAAGTTGCTTAAAGATCTATTGACCAAATTATAATTGCTTAAAACTGTTCTCTGACAATACATTTTTTAACGCAAAGGGCGCAAAGGACGCTAAGTCCGCAAAGGTTTTTTGACAGCCCGTGGGAAAGAGACGAAAAGAATTGTGCTGTAAAGATTTTACGGCATAATAAGCTCTTGCTCTTATAAACAGAAAATCTTCGCGGTCTTTGCGGTAGATTAAATTCTTCAACGTTTTTTTCACCGCAAAGGGCACAAAGGACGCTAAGGCCGCAAAGGTTTTTTGATAGCCCGCGGGAAAGAGACGAAAAGAATTTGTAATAAAGGTTATACGATACAATAAGCTCTTGCTCTCATAAATAGAAAATCTTCGCGGTCTTTGCGGTAGATTAAATTATTCAACGTTTTTTTTTCAACGCAATGGGCGCAAAGGACGCTAAGGCCGCAAAGGTTTTTTGAT
>JAJTBN010000252.1 GCA_021286895.1 Bacteroidota bacterium
GATATTTAGCCTTGAAGATGATTTCTTCAAAAAGTTCTTTCCCTCCGGGCGCGCGTGAATATTCTATAAAAGCGGAAAGCTCAAAAATATTTTTGAGCTTTCCTTTTGAATATCCGTTTATTTCAAGTACGATATTATTTGTCTCGTCGCCGAACATCATTCATTTTTTCCGTGGCAGTTTTTGTATTTCTTGCCGCTTCCGCACGGGCAGGGTTCGTTTCTTCCGACCTTCTTCCCGACATGAATAGGCTGGTGTTTTCCTGTTCTTGCCGCTTCATTCTCGACGGGTTCAAGATTGCCCGAATAGCCCATGCCGTCTGACGTATCGTGCTGCGTCTGCATTCTTGAGGTGTTAACAGCTCTCGGTCCTCTTATTTCCTGCGCCTCTTCGGGTGTCTGTGTCGTGAACTTGAATATGAAATTTATCGTATCGACCGCAATGCTGTCAAGCATGCTTTCAAAAAGTTTGAAACCGTCCATCTTATACTCGATGAGAGGGTCCTTCTGTCCGTAAGCCCTGAAGTTAATACCTTCCTTAAGGTCGTCCATTTCGCGCAGATGCTCTTTCCATTTCTCGTCGATGATGCTGAGCATCGCGAATCTTTCTATCTTGCCCATCAGTTCGTGACCGTAACGTTCCTCTTTCCTGTTGTAGAAAGCCTTTGCTTCACTGAATATAAGTTCTTTAAGCCCGGTGTCGCCGAGGTCCTGGAATTTCTGCGGAGTTAGTCCGAGACGTACAAGGAATGTCCTCTGTACTTCTTCGTTCAAACCCTGAAAATCGGAATCAGGCTGATATCTTGCGATAATCTTTTCTACGTTCTTTTCAACCATTTCGAAGAGTTCATCTTTCAGCCTTTCTCCCATGAGCGCCTGTCTTCTTCTTTCGTAAATGACTTCACGCTGCTGGTTCATGACGTTGTCATATTCGAGAAGTCTCTTACGAATCGCGAAGTTGTTCTCTTCGACTTTTTTCTGCGCGCGTTCGACTGAGTTTGTAATCATCTTATGTTCGATTGCCTGTCCGTCTTCGACGCCAAGACGCTGCATTACGCCTGCTATTCTCTCGCTTCCGAAAAGTCTCATAAGGTCGTCTTCAAGGGAGAGGAAGAATTTAGACGAACCGGGGTCGCCCTGACGACCGGCGCGTCCTCTAAGCTGTCTGTCAATACGCCTTGACTCGTGTCTTTCGGTGCCCATTATATGCAGACCGCCCGCTTCGGGTACGCCGGGACCGAGTTTGATGTCAGTACCGCGTCCCGCCATGTTTGTCGCGATTGTAATAGCGCCCGGCAGGCCGGCGTTGGCGACAATCTGCGCCTCGCGCTGGTGCTGTTTGGCGTTTAACACTTCGTGAGGTATTCCGCGTCTTTTAAGCAGTCTTGAAATCGTTTCCGATACTTCGACGCTCGTCGTACCGACAAGCACAGGTCTCTTTATCTTCCTCATCTCGTCGATTTCGTCGATTACGGCGTTATATTTCTCGCGTTTCGTCCTGTAAACGAAATCGTTTACGTCGTCGCGAATGCACGGAACGTTAGTCGGAATAACCACGACGTCGAGTTTGTAAATTTCAAAAAATTCCGTTGCTTCCGTTTCCGCTGTACCGGTCATCCCGGCAAGTTTCTTGTAAAGCCTGAAATAATTCTGAAGCGTAATTGTGGCGAGCGTCTGAGTGTCTTTTTCAACCGTGACGCCCTCCTTCGCTTCGATAGCCTGGTGCAGGCCTTCGGAATATCTTCTGCCGGCGAGAATACGGCCTGTGAATTCATCGACAATCATAATCTTGCCGTCCTGAATGACGTATTCGACATCTTTTTCGTAAAGGCCGTACGCTTTAAGCAATTGTTCCACGATATGAAGCCTGTCGCTTCTTTCGGCATAAACTTTATAGAGTTCTTCGCGTTTTCTTTCCTTCGCTTCGATGTCGAGCGTCTCGTCGTTCTCGAGATGCGCTATTTCGCTACCGAGGTCGGGAAGCGTGAAGAAGTCTCGTTCCTGCGCTGATGGCGCGAGGTATTCGCGACCTTTTTCCGTGAGGTCGGTAATATGATTCTTTTCGTCGATAACAAAATATAATTCGTCGTCAACAACGTGCATTTCGCGCGCCTTATCCCTGTTGTAAAAAGTTTCAGTGTCCTGCATCAGTTTCTTGTTGCGGGGGTCGGCAAGGATTTTCTGAAGGCGTTTATGCTTAGGAAGTCCGTGATAAGCCCTTAACAGGTATAACCCCGCCTTTTCAAGCTGTTCCGAAGGAGGATTCTCAATTTCGAGAATGCGTTCCGCTTCACCCGCTATAGTGTTGACGAGCGTCTTCTGCGCCTCGACGAGACGCTTGATTCTCGTGTTCATTTCATTGAACTTATGAGTAGGCGCTTCGACAGGACCCGAAATAATAAGAGGTGTTCTCGCTTCGTCTATAAGAACGGAGTCAACTTCGTCGACGATAGCGTAGAAATGTTCTCTCTGAACGAGATGTTCCATATCAACGACCATATTATCCCTGAGGTAGTCAAAACCGAATTCGTTATTGGTTCCGTATGTAATATCGCTGTTGTACATTTTTCTTCTGACTTCGGAATCCATATCGTTCAATATGACGCCTACGGTAAGACCGTGGAATTTGAAAATTTCTCCCATCCATTCACTGTCGCGTTTTGCAAGGTAGTCGTTTACCGTTACGAGGTGCACGCCTTTACCCGCGAGCGCGTTAAGGAACAGGGGAAGCGTAGCGACAAGCGTTTTACCTTCGCCCGTTGCCATTTCGGAAATTTTTCCCTGATGCAGAACGATGCCGCCTATCAACTGTACATCGAACGGAATCATATTCCATTTTATCTTAGTGCCGGCTGCTTCCCATTCTTTGCCGATAAGCCTGCGGCATGTGTCTTTAACGACAGCGAAGGCCTCTGGAAGAAGTTCATCGAGAGTCAGTTTGATATTTTCGTAATAATCCTTTGTCAGAATGTCAAGTTCATCATAAATCGCGTATCTTTCCTCATGAGGAACGTCCTCTTTAAGTTTATCGCGAAGTTCATTAATCTTTTCTTCCTGTTCCCTGACTTCCTCATGTATTCTCTCTTTTAGTTCAGCAGTCTTGGCGCGAAGTTCGTCGTCGGAGAACTTCTTGTATTCTTCATAGTATTTGTTAATCTCGCCAACCAAAGGCTGAAGAGACTTAACGTCCTTTTCGTGCTTGCTCGGGAATAATTTTGATATAATCTTAAGCATAAAATCGTTTATTTTCTATAAACCTTAAAATTAACATTTTGAACGGATAAATAATATTACTAAAATATGCCCATAACGAGAAAACAGACTGAAAAAGAGGGTTTTTATGATACATGCGGCGGAGTCATTATTATCCGCTTATCGTATGCGTGAAATTATAATTTCATAATTGAACTTTATATTCATAACGTTTATTTTAAATTCAGAAAACAAAATCTAAGAAAGGAAAACATATGGCAATAATGATAACATCAGAGTGCATTAACTGCGGAGCCTGCGAGCCGGAATGTCCGAACACCGCGATTTATGAAGGCGGTTCGAACTGGAAACTTGCCGGCAAGGAATACGGCGAGGGAGAAGCCGCTCCTTCGGGCGCGCAGGGATTTTTCACGAACGATTTTTTCTATATCGTTCCCGACAAATGCACGGAATGCAAAGGATTTCATGACGAGCCTCAGTGCGCCGCGGTATGTCCCGTGGATTGCTGCGTGC
>JAJTBN010000020.1 GCA_021286895.1 Bacteroidota bacterium
ATTACAAAATCGAAGCGGGCGATTTCAGGGAAGTTAAAAAGATGTCGCTGATAAAGTAAAGCGCAGAAAGTATATTGTTCAAAGGTTTGGATTACCCGATCCAAACCTTTTTTATTTGATAAACACCTAAAATCATTCAGTTTTGCCATATTATAGCAAAATTCCCTTAATATTAAATTATTGTTTCTTATAATTTTTATGTACTTATGTGTTTAATATTTATACATTCTTTTTTATATTTGCACTACCTCATAAACCATATACATAATAACGATTATGCAAAAAAAGATTTACATTTTTTCTGCAATTATTATTGCAGTTATTTCTATTTCCCTATTGGTTTCTGATTCTTTCGCATATCCGGGCGGAGTATCGGGAAAGACAAAAAAGACCACGACTTCAGGATGCAGCAGCTGTCATACACAAAACTCAGCTATTTCCGGAGTAATTACCGGGCCTGATTCAGTGCTCGCAGGACAGACTGTGACTTTTACACTTACTATTACCATGTCCTCGGGATCGGGGAAATACGGCGTTGATATTGCCGCTCTGAACGGCACTCTTTCGGCAGTATCCGGTTCAGGATTGACTCTTATGAGCGGAGAGCTTGTTCAAAGCGCGGGAATTACTTATGTCAGCCCGAAAGTAATACAGTTCAACTACACAGCGCCTGGCTCGGCTGGTTCTGATTCGCTTTATGCTACAGTTGACAGAGGTCATTCGGGAGCATGGTACTGGGCACCAAACAAAGGATTCAAGATTTACACCGTTTCGGGAATCGTCAACAACGAAACGCCTGTAAATTATTACCTGAGCCAGAATTTCCCGAATCCTTTCAACCCCGTAACGAAAATCACTTACGGCGTAATGAAAGCTTCTAACGTGAAAGTAACGGTTTACGATATGCTGGGAAAACAGGTCGCTTCACTCGTCAACGAATATCAGAACGCGGGAAATTACTACGTGAATTTCGACGCCTCGAAATATTCTTCGGGAATTTATTATTACAAAATCGAAGCGGGCGATTTCAGGGAAGTTAAAAAGATGTCGCTGATAAAATAGTAAATCAAACAAATACATGATTCTTATGAGTCCGGCTCCGCCGGACTTTTTTATATCGCCGCCATGTCTCATTTCGCATTTATTAACAAACATTCCTCCGTTTTACTTGTTTTTTTAAATAAATTTTCAATAAATTTGCCTGTAGATTCCCCTAATAAAATACATAAAAATGAAAACAACAAAAGATTCAATTTTAATTGTATTCTTGTCTGGTGTTATTCTGCTTTTTGTATTCTTCATAAACGCGGTTTCCAACCCTAACGGCATGAGCGGCAGAACAAGAAAAACAACAAGTTCAGGATGCGGCAGCTGTCATAACTTTGGTACGGGCATCACGGGCACAATCGAAGGACCTGATTCAGTTCAGACCGGACAAACGGCGGTGTTCACGATAACTCTCAGTTTCTCCGGAAACGCGAACGGCGGTGTTGATATCTCCGCGAAGAGAGGCGCGCTTTCCGCCGGAGCGAGTTCTTCATTCCTGAAACTTCTTAACGGTGAACTGACTCACAAAAATCCGATTGTGTTTGAATCCTCCGTATCATTGGATTTCAACTACACGGCTCCGTCGACGACAGGGACCGACACTTTGTTCGCCACTATCGACAGGAATTATCCCGGCGCGTGGAATTTCATCGATAACCGCGGGATTAAAATTTTCAGTTCTATAGGCATAACTGAAAACGAGGCGCCCGTTTCTTTTTACATGCTGCAGAATTACCCGAATCCTTTCAACGCTCTGACACGCATAAAGTTCGGAGTAAAAAAACCCGGGTTCGTAAAAATCTCGGTTATCGATTTAAAGGGAAACACTATCGCCGCTCCGGTGAATGACCGGTATAATCCGGGAGATTACAATGTAAAATTCGACGCTGCAAACCTCGCATCGGGAATTTACTTTTATAAGATGGAGTTCAGTGATGGCGGCGGAACGATAAGCTCTGTAACCGGGAAAATGTCATTACTGAAATAAATACTCAGATGTAGAACACATCCTCCATCTTCAGGATTTTCAGCAGGGCTGACATAACGAAATCCGCTGACGAATGCGGCTGCAGCAAATCGCTCAGTATCAGGTATTCGGCGGACTGGTACGCGTCTTCCATGACCTCCTGTATGTGCGCGTTAAACGGTTTCCATGTCGATTCCATCGAATAACCTTTGACGCCCCACATGAGGTTCTTGTTAATATTTCTTATCCGCGCGTCTATTGAGAGCGAGCCTTTTCCGTGAGAGTTATCGGAAAGGTCGACGCCTTTTATCTCGTAAACTCTATGGTCTTTTCTACTGGATGTTTCTTTCGAAATGCCTTCAAGATAAAGGTTCTTGTAGCATTCCCACCTGAGCGCTTCTATAAGGTTTCCCTCAGTTTCGGCTTTACGGAAAATCTTATGCATTTTCTCTGCGTAACCGGAGAGCTCCCTGTATTTAAGCGCGGCAATCTTCTCGAGTTCGCCGAGTATGTTTTTCAGCGTGTAAGCCTTGTCTTCTTCTTCGAGTATATCGAGAATATAACTGAGAATAATATTGTAATGGTTGGTAAGAATTTTAACCGCAGCCTGAAGCTGTTCAGGTATATACTTCTCTATGAAACTGTTGTAAGAATCTGTATCAAGCCTGCCGTCTGGTTTTCTTTTAAGTTTTACGAGGTCTTCGATTGAATCGTGAAGCATCGCCGCCGCGCTGTAATCGTGCGCGCCGGGGTTGTTCATCCTTAGTTGGAATACTACCGCCCCGACTCTGTTAAGATGCGACGCCGCGCCTATCTCGCACTTCCGTTTGAGATTAAGATTAACGTAAAGGCGTATGACATCCTGTACGCTTTTGGAGTATTCGCCGTAAAAAATTTCAAGATGCCTGATTTCAGGTATTTTATTGAGAAGTATTGACGAATGAACTTTCTGGTAATCCGGATTTTTCTCGACCGCCTTTCTTGCAAGTGTTATCTCCATAGGCGAATCGGGGTTATGCGGCCTTATCCTCTTCGCTCCGTCAAGATACCTGCCAATAAAATCCTTCATTAATTCCCTGATGACATGCGACTTCTGACTGCCGTATAGCGTTTCGATTTTTCTGATATCGGGACACTTCAATGCAAGGATATCTTGCAGAATTGAATATGCTATATCAAAATTTTTGTTTAATTTTAACTGTACTATGTCAGGTATTATATACATTTTTTTATTTTATAAATTTTTTACAATAATTTCAATTTTATTAAGTCTGCATATTTTTTATAACCAACTTAAATACTTAAAATGAGCAAATTCCATTATCTGATACTGATAATGCTCTCTCCTTTGCTCCTAACAGCTCAGGAATTCAGCTTTACAGGCAGCCCTTACAACAACGCGGATGATTTCACAAAATCTTCCGTTCCGTTCAACAGGGAAAGATGGTTCTACGAACAAAGGATGTATCCCGAAGGTTTCATACCGCAGGGCGCATACGAAAGAGCCATGAAACAGAGAGACGAACTCAGAAAACAGAACGGATTCTTCATGAATCCCAGCGACGTATATTGGACAAATATAGGTCCGACTCCCGGATATTATTTCAATTACGGAAATATTTCGGGAAGAACTGTTACAATTAAGGTCGATCCGTCAAACCCGAATACAGTTTACATAGGCGCGGCTTATGGCGGCGTTTGGAAATCGACGGACGGAGGTCTTAACTGGACTCCGAAAACCGATTTTGAAGTTTCACTGTCTTCCGGCGCTCTTGCAATAGACCCCGTGAACACGAATATAATTTATTACGGCACGGGAGAAGCGACATACAGCGGCTCATCCTATTACGGAAGAGGTCTGCTTAAATCGACAAACGGCGGAAACAACTGGACGAATTACACAAGCGGTCTTCCTACCAGTACTTATTTCTCAAGAATTGCAATCAAACCGGGAAATTCAAACTTCCTCCTTGCCGCGCTCGGCACGAGCGGCCTCTTAAGATCGACCGACGGAGGAATGAACTGGACATCGGCCGCCTCAGGAAGATGCGACGACGTTATCTTTTCGCCGGACGGTTCAAAAGTATACATCATCGGACAGGGCAGCGGATATAAAATTTCGACTGACGGCGGTCTTACTTTCGCGGCGGGCGGGTTCACAACTCTCGGCACAAGAAATCATATTGCTATCTGCAAGGCGCATCCCAGTGTGCTTTACATTTCCACTTATTCAGGCTCGACAGTAAACGCTTACAAATCGACGAACGCGGGCGCATCGTTCTCGCAGATTTCAGTCGGTACGGATTTCAACGGCGGTCAGGCATGGTATGATTTTTATGTTCAGGCAAACCCTATCGATTCGAATCTCGCGTTTATAGGCACAATTGACGTATGGCGCACACAGGACGGAAATAATTTCATAAACGTCACAAACGGATACTCGAACGGTAACGTTCATGTTGACAACCATAATTTCGAATTTCATCCGACGGATGTAAATTCTATGTACTGCGTCAATGACGGCGGAGTATGGTTCTCATCGAATCAGGGAACGACCTGGCTTAACAGGAACGCAGGACTTACTATCACACAGTTTTACAGGATGACATCGGATCCCGGCAACGCTTCTCACCTCGCGGGCGGCACACAGGATAACGGCACGCAGCAGACATTCGGCACGGTTAACTGGGCCGCGGGTTTCGGCGGAGACGGGGGCGAAGTCTGCTTCCAGCCGAATAATCCTTTTTACGTTCTCGGTGAAACGCAGAACAACGGCGTTCAGAGATCTGTCAATAACGGCAATTCATGGACAGGAGCCACGACGGGACTTTCCGGAACAGGCGCGTGGGTTTCACCTATAATCGCGCATCCAGATTCAGTAGAAATTTTCTATACCGCGAGAAACAACGTGTTCAAGACAACGAACATGGGCTCTTCATGGTTCCAGATATCGAGTTCGTTCAGCGGGTCTGTGACAAACATGGCAATCAGCAAAACGAGTCCGAATTACATTTATGCTACATACGGCTCGATAGTTTACAGGTCCACAGACGGCGGTTACAATTTTATAAACGCTAATGTCGGACTTCCGAGCAAGACTATCACGAGCATAACTGTTCATCCCGATTCCAACCTTGTCTGCATGGTATCGATGTCAGGTTTCGGCGGGAACAAGGTTTACAAGACAACTAACGGCGGAGTCAATTGGTTCAGCCTGAACGGCAACCTGCCCGACTCCCCAGCCAACGACGTTATGTTCTATTATCCGGGTCATTCGACGAATCTGGTTCTGTGCGCCACGGATATCGGGGTTTTCATGACGACGAATAACGGCGTCAACTGGACTGAGCTCGCTAACGGTCTGCCAAACACAGTCGCGATGCATCTTGATTACCATCAGGCGTCGGGTAAACTCAGAATCGGAACTCACGGACGGGGAACCTGGGAACTTAACGGAGCTCTTATAGGAATCACAAACTATTCGTCAATCGTACCCGAGAAGATGTTCCTGTCGCAGAATTATCCGAACCCGTTCAATCCCTCGACGAAAATAAATTTCGGTGTGAAGGAACAGGGATTCGTGACTCTGAAAATTTACGACATGCTTGGACGCGAAGTGACGACTCTTGTGAACGGCGAACTTAAACCCGGCACGTACGAAGCGACGTTCAGAGCCGACAATCTCACGAGCGGCATTTACTTCTACAGGCTAATCACCAGGAACTACAGCGAAACTAAGAAACTGACACTAATAAAATAAACAGGGGGGCTTATGCCCCCTTTTCTTTTATATGAAAATCCTCCTTCAAAACGCGAAAATCTGGCTCGGGAAAAAATATTTTGCTTCATCTGTCGGCATTGACGATGAGACAGGAAAGATTATTTTTGCCGGGAGCGGCGATGATGCCGTAAACAAATACGATGCAAAATATAACCTGAAAGGAAAGTTCATTATGCCGGCTTTTTCCGACGGGCATGTGCATCTCTTCAAGGGCGCTCTTGTGAGTTCGGAAGTTGACCTAAGGTACGCGGGCGCTGTTTCGGAATTCAGGGATAAAATTCTCGGATACAAATCAGGATTAAAAACCGGCGGGTGGATTGTCGGTGGGTATTATTCGGAAACTAATTTCAGGGAAAATTTCGCGGTCGACAAATCTCTTCTTGACGGTATTTGCGCGGACACACCCGTTCTTTTGTTCAGAACCGACCTGCATTCAGTCGTCTGCAACTCCGCGGCGCTTAACATAATCAGGATTGAAAACAAGCGGGGCGATTTTCACAGTGACGAATTGATTACGGATTCAAAAGGAAATATTACAGGAGAGTTAAAAGAGCGTGCTATGTATTACGCGATGAAATTCATCCCGGAAAAAAGTCCCGAAGAAAAGAAGAAGATTCTCGAAGATGAGATAAATCGTCTTCACAGACAGGGCATTACATCGGTTACGGATATATCATGGCGCGAAGACCTCGACGTTTACAAAACCATGTATTCAAAGAACAAACTTGAACTGCGCATTAATTCTGTGATTCCTTTCAACGAACTCGACAAAATATATTCCTATAAAGAGGAGTTCAGGCTTTATGCCGGACTTATCCGTTTCGGAGGGTTTAAAGCGTTTTACGACGGGTCGCTTTCGAGCAAGGCGGCATTGTTCTACGATAATTACAAAGGCTCTGATTACCGCGGCTTAAGAACGGAGATGGTCGTCAACAATGAGTTCAGAGAACTCGGCGAACGCATCGACAGGGCTGGATTTCAGATTGTCGTGCACGCCATAGGCGACCGAGCGGTATCGGAAGTTCTCGATTTCGCGGAATATCTATACGATGTAAACGGAAGCAAAAACCGCAGATTCAGAATTGAACACGCTCAGCATATCGCGGAAAGTGATATTGAAAGGTTTGCTAAATCAGGAATAATCGCCTCGGTTCAGCCCGCGCATATTTTCTTCGACGCGAAAGTCGCCGATGAGTTTCTCGTACATCCGGAAACCACACATGTATTCAGGAAACTTTCTGACAGGGGCGTAAGGCTTTGTTTCGGCACCGACTTCCCCGTCGTACCTGTAAACCCGTTTCATAACATCTATTACGCGATGACAAGAAAAGCCAACGGTTTCCCTGACGGTTTTATGACTGAATACGCGCTCGATTTGACAACATGTCTTGAGGCTTATACTTTAAACAACGCCTACGCTTCGTACACCGAAAGAACCGCCGGCTCCGTCGCGGAGGGTAAAAACGCCGACCTGATTATGCTTGACAGGAATCCGTTCGAATCTGCTCCGGAAGAAATAAAAAATACCGTTGTGGAAACAACGTTCCTCAACGGTAAAATCGTTTACGGGTCGCTGTAATTATTTCTTCAGACGCGCCTCAAGGAACAGCAATGAAGGGTCTTCCGAAAGATTTTTCATGTCAATTACCCATTTGGCATTTCTTCCCGAATGATTTGAGGCATTCGTCGATATAATATCGTAAGGAAATTCAATGTTGACCCGCATCTGTTTCCCTTCGAACATATATCCCATTTCCTTGCCCGAAGAATTGTCGCCGTCATCCTGCGGTTTATATTTCAGCGAGAAGTTTATCTCACTGCCCCTATCTTCCCATTTTATATCCGCCCTGGATTCGCCTCCGAGTCCGTCGGGGTTAGTATTCGTCATCTTTCCCAGCGCTTCAATCCTGTTAAACGAATATTCTATAAAATAAGAAGTCGAGGAATCGGAGTTCGTTATTCCGTCGAGACGCATTAATTTGCTGTCCTGTGTATTTTCGAAATCCGAACGTATCTTTTTCAGGAAATCTTCATGATTGTATAGTGAATCCCTGATGTTCATTCCTTTTGAAGTATCGAGAGAAGACACAAGCATTATCATCATGTCGTAAAATGTCCTGTCGATGTTTATCCTCTGGCTTTCCGTACCGCTTCCGTCAGCGTTAATTTTGATGTTACGTTCAATCTCGAGACATGAAGAAAACTGCAGGAGAAGCACGGCGGAAACAAAAAGCATTGAAAAATATTTCAAATTCCTGAATTTCATTTTTTTACCCTCTGTTAATATAATCTGATTAATAAATCCAAAGCAAATTAATAAAAAATAACGGCTTATAAACCCCATTAAGCGCCAAATAAAACTTTCCCAATAATTCAATTGGGAACACTCGTATATAAAATATCGAGTTTTTTCAATAATATAACCACCCCAATATTTATAATTTTTGATTTGTATTTTGGTTTTTTGATTTTATTTATTTGTCCCTGAATATTTACAGCTTTTTGACTTTCATTAGAAAAGGAATAGGAGTAATTTCCGAGTTGACCGTAAAAATTTGAAAGAAAAGAAAACCATAGTAAGAAAAAAGAAATCCGACGCGCTCCCTGATTCGAAGAAGTACATCGTTATCAGAGGCGCCCGCGTCCATAACCTGAAGAACATAAACATCAACATACCGAAATACAAACTTGTTGTGTTTACAGGAGTGAGCGGGTCGGGTAAGTCGTCGCTTGTATTCGATACAGTTTACGCTGAAGGCCAGAGACGGTACGTGGAGAGTCTTTCTTCGTACGCGCGCCAGTTTCTCGAAAAGATGAACAAGCCGGAAGTGGATTATATTTCGGGACTCGCGCCTTCGATGGCTATCGAACAGAAATCGACGTCGCGCAATTCACGCTCTACCGTAGGCACGGTTACTGAAATTTATGATTACCTCCGCCTTCTTTACGCGCGAATAGGCGAAACAGTCTCTCCTGTAAGCGGAAGCATCGTCAGGAAAGACTCCCCCGCCTCCATAATTCAGGAACTCGCGAAATCCGGGAAACAGAAACTTTTCATTCTATCCGGCATCAATAAAGAAAATATCAAAAACGCGGACGACCTCTTTTCAGCGCTGAGGACTAAGGGATTCTATAAAATCATCGTAAATTCGGACACGTTCGATATAAACGAACTTGATAAACGCTCGCCTGCGGAAATAATAAAATCTCTCAAGGAACCGTCTCTCTACATTATCATAGACAGGCTGAACTTTGACCCTGATGATAATGAGTCTGTGACAAGAATCACCGATTCCCTCGAATCCGCTTTTGCCGAGGGAAACGGATATCTTACTGTCAGGATATTTAAAGGCGAATCTTTCTCCGACAGGATATACAGTAAGTTCTTCGAGACAGACGGCATAACTTTCGAAGAACCGGAACCGAGGCTCTTCTCGTTCAACAATCCATACGGCGCGTGCAAAAAATGCCAGGGCTTCGGAAGAACTATGGATATTGACATGGACCTCGTGATTCCAGACAAGAATAAGTCTATAGTAAATAACGCCATCACTCCGTTCTCGACTCCGAAACATTCAAAACATCTGACGGACCTTATTCTCGAAGCCGAAGATTACGGAGTTGAAGTTAACGTTCCTTTCAGGGCGCTTAATCAGAAGGCGCTCGATTTTGTATTCAAGGGCGGCAGACGGTACAGCGGCATTAACAAGTTTTTCAAAATGGTTGAAAGAGAAGCCATGTACAAACTTCATTACAGGGTGCTTCTCAACAGATACAGAGCGTACACTACATGCGGAGAATGCGGCGGAGCGCGCCTGCGAAAGGAAGCGCTGTACGTTAAAGTAGGCGGAATGAGTATTCACGATATCGTCAGAATGAAAATTGCTGATGCCTATGAATTTTTCGGAGGACTTAAACTGGATACTTTCAATAAAAAAGTCTCCGACAGAATACTTAACGAAATCGTTACACGCCTGAAATTCCTCGTTGACGTAGGCCTTACATATCTGACGCTCGACCGGCTTTCGGCTACGCTTTCCGGCGGTGAAGCGCAAAGGATTAACCTCGCTACGTCCCTGGGCTCCTCTCTCGTAGGTTCGATATACGTTCTCGACGAGCCGTCGATAGGACTTCATCCGCGTGACAACGGAAAACTTATAAATATAATGAAGTCTCTCCGTGACCTCGGCAATTCCGTCCTCGTAGTCGAACACGATAAGGACATGATGAAAGAAGCCGATGAAATCGTTGACATCGGACCTCTCGCGGGCGAGAACGGCGGTGAAATAGTTTTCCAGGGCACGTACGATAAACTCCTTGCTGACGGCAAAACTCTGACTGCTAAATACATAAACGGAAGAAACGGCATCGACATTAACCGCGAGCCTAAAGACATTGATGCCGATACGAAGTTTCTGAGAATAATCGGAGCAAGGGAGAACAACCTGAAGAATATCGACGTGAAAATACCGCTCAACACGTTCACGTGTATCACGGGCGTAAGCGGCTCGGGCAAGTCCACTCTCGTGAATAACATTTTATACGGCGGACTAAAGAAAAAACTCGAAGGTTTTTACGAGGATAAAATAGGAGAGCATGACAGAATCGAAGGAAGCGAGCATCTTGAAACAGTAGAACTTATCGACCAGTCGCAGATAGGTAAAAGCATAAGGAGCAATCCCGTTACATACATAAAAGCATTCGACGATATCCGCGACGCCTTCGCCTCTACTCCTTACGCGAAGAGAAAAAACTTCGAAAGCGGAACTTTTTCATTCAACGTACCGGGCGGCAGGTGCGAAACATGTGAGGGCGCGGGAGTAATCAAGGTGGAGATGCAGTTCATGGCTGATATCTTCCTTGAATGCGAATCGTGTTCAGGCAAGAGATACAAGGCTGATACGCTCGAAGTAAAACTGCAGGGAAACAACGGACATGGACATAACATTTTCGAAGTGCTCGAAATGACGGTATCTTCGGCGATAAAGTTCTTTAAGCCGTATCCGAAGATAGTAAAAAAACTTAAAGTGCTTGAAGATGTAGGACTCGGTTACATAAAGCTCGGCCAGTCCGGCACTTCGCTTTCCGGAGGCGAGTCGCAGCGCGTTAAACTCGCGTATCATCTTGCTAACCAGATTAAATCTTCAAATACGCTTTTCATTTTCGACGAGCCGACGACAGGACTTCATTATTACGATATTTCGAAACTCATGAAATGCTTCGAAGCCCTGATAAGACGGGGCAATTCGGTTCTCGTGATAGAACACAACCTCGAAGTGATTAAGAACGCGGACTATATTATCGACCTCGGACCCGAATCAGGCGACGAAGGCGGATACATAGTCGCGGCAGGTACTCCAGAGGATATTGCATATTCAAAGAATTCATATACAGGAAAATTTCTGAAAAATATTTTGGAATTGAGTTGAATTGTAGTTATAAATGCAATATTTTTATATGATCTTTCAAAAGTTTAGGGGAAAGCGGAGGAAAACTTTTGGAAAGCACTTTTATTAGGGGATAACAGGGAACATTTCCAAATTAATCATCTGTCCGGCAGCGGGTAATAACGAGGGATAGCCCGGTCAGTATACAGCGGCATTTTTGTTTAACAGAAAGAATGGGTAATTCTGTATCTGTTCAAATCAAAAAATTTTAATGATCAATAGGGAAATGGACATCAGAGATGTTTCAGTAAACACTTCATTTTCGGCGCAGCACTACGATAAATCGCCGGACGCTATCGTCGTTCTTAACAGAAAGAACGAGGTTATACACGTCAATGAATCTTTCGAAAGACTATTCAATTATTCATTCGATGAAATCCGCTCGCAGAATATCAATCAGTTCATCGTACCGGATGAACATATCGATGAAGCAAGAGAACTTTCCCAGAGCGCTTTCGACAGAATGATTGTAAGAAAAGACACAAGAAGAAAAAGCAAAGACGGAAGAACCATCTGGGTTTCCGCCCTCGGACTGCCCGTAAAAATTGAAAACAAGGAGGACGGGGTTCTCGTCATCTATAACGATATATCAAGAACTATCGAAGCGCGCGAAAAAAGCGAAGAAGCAAACAGGATGAAGACCGCGCTTATCGCCAACATGAGCCACGAATTCAGAACGCCTATGAGCGCGATTCTGGGTTTCTCGGATATCCTTAAGGAGGAAATTGAGAATCAGGAACATCTTTCAATGATTCGCGATATACATTCTTCCGCGCGCAGACTCCTTAATACTTTGAACTCAATACTCGAACTCGCGCATCTCGAATCTGCCAACTTCAAACCGAACTATTCCGAAGTCAACCTGTCGGTCGAGATTGCCACGCTCTCAAAAATTTTCAAGAATCTTGCCGCGAATAAAAATCTGAGTTTCTCTCTCGACATCGACGACAATAACTGCATAACGGTGATTGATACCGACATTTTCAACCAGATTATTACAAACGTTTTTGATAACGCGCTTAAATATACGCATAAAGGCGGTATAGGCGTAAAAGTTTTCAGAAGAATAATCGGAGCGAGAAACGTTGTGGCGGTAAGCATTTCGGATACAGGCATCGGGATTTCCGGCGAAAACCAGAAAATAATCTTCAACGAATTCAGGCAGGTCAGCGAAGGAATGAGCAGAAATTACGAAGGCACGGGACTTGGGCTGACACTCTCTAAGAAAATGGTGGAACTCATGAACGGTAAAATTGAAGTTGAAAGCGAACTCGGAAGAGGTTCGGTTTTCACTATCCTGTTCCCCGCCGCCCATGAGAGTAAAAAAAGCGGAAGCCACAACGAACAGGATATCCCTGTGATACAGGTGCAGGACCCGAAAAGTGCGAAACCGAAAATCCTGCTTGTTGAAGACAATAAGACGAATAAAGTGCTTATAAAAAGATTCCTTCAGACTCACTTCGAAGTTGACGATGTATCATCGGGAATCGAGGCGCTCAAGGCTATTCCCAGAGAAAAATACGTGCTTGTAATGATGGATATTAATCTCGGGCTCGGAATGAACGGGCTCGAAACAGCAAGAGAAATAAGGAAACTCCCGGTTTATGACAGGATACCGATTGTGGCTGTTACAGGTTACGCGCTTGCGGGTGAAAAGGAAAAGATTCTGGCGAACGGTTTCACCGATTACATCTCAAAACCGTTTACGCGCGAGCAGCTGCTCGATGTCCTGATTGCGGCCCTGCAAAGAGAAAACTGACATATCTGTGTAAAACTAATTATACATACAAATACAGAAAGTCCTTTTTCGCCTGCCGAGCGAAAAAGGACTTTCTGTTTTATCAAACTCCGTGAATGTAACTGAATTAATAAAGTCAGTTCACAATTTTCTCAGTATATCCCATGAATAGATTCCCGTGTCGTGTCCGTCTTTCCATTTAATCGATATCGCGTAATTTCCCACTACTTCGATTTTATCGATTTCATAATAACCTGCCGCCTTGAAAGGCGTTTTGATAGGAATGTAACTTTCAAAAAGAACGGACTCCCCCTTGCAGTTCGCGCAGGGACATTCGTCCCGTAATTTTGTCAAAGCGATTTCGGATACTTTTCCGTCGCTCCACTGTACCCTTAATGCCGTATTGTCGATTTTCTTTATCTGTGTCGGATAGTAGTTTTCCATGCTCTGTTTACCCCGAATAATAAAAATGTATATAAAATGTTTCTCTTAACACAAAAACATACTTTAATAATACAAAAAAAACAATGACTAAGTATGCTTAGTTTCACGTTGATAATTTAATAACAATGATTATTAAATATTTCCACCCTGCCGTAACCGGGAGTCTCCCCGATCTTCGGGGGACTCTCGGATATTCCGTCGTTTCAAATAAAAAAGGCTGCCCTTAGGGGCAGCCTTTAGTATCATTAAGAAAATATTCCTACTTCACAAGTATCATCCTCTTCACGTCTGTAAAGTCGTTCGACTCAATCCTGTAGAAGTAAACACCGCTGGAGAATTCAGCGCCGTTGAAATCGACGGAATAATTTCCCGCAGTCTTTACTTCGTTTACGAGAGTCCTTACTTCCCTTCCGAGCACGTCATATATCTTAAGCGTTACAAACCCCTGTTTCGGAATCGCGAAGTTAATCTTCGTTACGGGGTTGAACGGATTCGGATAGTTCTGCGACATTTCGTACATATCGGGGATTACACTCGGGTTGTTTCCTGTACCGAGAGCGGTCGTAATTGTCATGGCGATATTCGGCCTGTACGACTGAACCGCGCCGCCCGTCATCGTGCAGCCCGTGCTGTTGTCGGTATAATAACCGTACGTCATGCCCGCTACAGATGTGGCGTTTACCGGTGAATATGAAGTGTACGATGTATTATCGTAGCATATTTCAACGAGAAGATTACTCGTTCCGTTATATGTGAAATACGGAATCGGCAGGTCAATCATCTGCCAGCCCGTTCCCGGGACAGTGTATGTTCCGGAAAGCGCTGTCGTCCAGCCCGACGTTACCCAGCCCGTAAGCGAAGTGGACGATGTGTGCTGGAACCTCACGTTGAATCCGTTCATTACCTGCGTCGAGTTCGAAATAACGTTGAATCCTATTTTCATTATAGCGCTGTTCGGACCCGCCCCTGCGGCGTTGAGTTCCGCAGCAGTGAAGAGCATCTGCGTTCTTCCGTCCATCCAGTATGTCGTGTAAGGATAGTTCGATGAAGTCGTGCCTGTCCCGATATAAATGTTAGCCTGATTTATTATTTTGAATTTATAGAGCGATGTCGAATCCGTGTTGTGCGCGCCCGATATGTCTCTCGCATAAATCCTGTAGAAAATCGAATCGTTATAATTTACGTCTCCGTTCAGCGAATTAAATGCGGCTGAATATGTCGTTCCGCTTGCGAGGTTTAACCTGAACTGTTTTATCCCCGTTGATGTGTTGTTCTTGTACCATTTCACCCAGACTGAATCAACGCCAATATTATCGGTAACGCTTGCATTTAAAGTTGCGGGCCACTGTACTTTCGGCACATCGCTAAGAGCAGTATGCGTTATTACCGGATTCTGCGTGTCGGGGCTTGCGGTGAACTGGAAGTAGTTCGCGGGAGCGCCTCCCGGAAGATACGTTATCCGTCCCATCGCGTCCTGCGTTCTTAAATAGTACTTATATGTCGCGGTTGAACCGTTGCCCGGAATGTTCGCGGTCCAGTTGTTACCGCTTGAATTCGTCATCGCCACACTGTCGAAATTTGACGCTCTTGTCCAGAAAAGTTTTGTACCTGTAATCGCGCTGCCCGAAGGGTTCACAACACAGTTGACTGTGTAAGGACCTGCAAGGTTTTCCGTATTTGAAAGCGGTGTGTGCGAAATTGAAGGACCGTAAGACCTCTGATATATTGAGGGGTCGCCCATGCAGTTGTACATCTCTATGTATCTCTGCATAGTCGTCGTTATACTGCCGTAATATTGAATAAGATAAACTTTTCCTTGAACGTAGTTTTCCGCGTTTCTTTTCAGACCGTCAACGAACATCGCTCTGCCGATTCTCTTTTCAAGAATGTCGTCCTCGTCCCAGTATGATGTTACCGAAGCACCCCAGAATGTAGCCGCGCCCTTGGAGATTCTAATCCACGTTTCCGCGAAACATTCACTGCTTATATAGTAAGAACCCGTAAGACACGCGAATGAATACACAAAAGGAAATATTGTATTGTTCAGCGCTGTTACGTTAGACTGGTAAAATACCGGACCGTCAGCCCAGTATGTCTC
Organism: Bacteroidota bacterium; assembly: GCA_021286895.1. Lineage (GTDB taxonomy): Bacteria > Bacteroidota > Ignavibacteria > Tepidaquicellales > Tepidaquicellaceae > CAIKZJ01. The sequence goes on from JAJTBN010000020.1 coordinate 15,523, forward strand.
GGCGCCGTGCCCGGAATAAATCACGAATATTTTTCCTGAGTCTATCGATTGCGATACCTGAGATGTGGTCGCGCCGCTATGATTGTATAATTTCGTGTTTACTGTAAACTGGTTCGGAACAAAGAAAGAATCTATAACAAAATTATGCGTGCCTTCCGTAATCGAATAATTGTCGTTTGAGGCCATGAATACGTTCTTCTTCCATAAACTATTCACGTTGTTTTCCATGTAAATCGATTTCGTAATAATGTTTGACAGTTCGGTAAGGTTTGTAATCGGGAACCTGCCTACAAACGCGTCGACGTACTGGTCTCCGCCTTCAAGAAGTCCGTAATTCCAGTCCGTATGCGGTGTGCCTTCGCCGGTTCCTATCCATTCGGGAATCTTGTCTACGTCGCCGACAAGAAGAATGAATTCGGGTCTCGTCGAAACGTTGTTGTAAAGGTTCTGAATGTATGCCTTAATCGATGTGTTCGTCGTGCCTGTTACGCTCGTATTTACTACAGTAACGTTATATCCGAGTCCCTGTTTCTGCGTAACGAAAGGCGCGAGACCGCTTTCAAATTCCGTTGCTGTGATTATCAGATAATTGTTCGTTCCTTTTGTATTCTTCATTTCATAGTTCACGAAAGAACTGCCGAAGAACTCATCCATCGCTGGTCTCGGTGAAAAATCTACCGTAGCCGGGTACTGAAGATTGATGTTGAAACTTCCTGAACGCGTTTCGGTGAGTTCGTTTCTTGAAGGATTGTACGCGAAAGGATATATAGTAACCATTACACCCTTCGCGCCTCCCATGATGAAAGGTTCCGACACGACAACGAAAGGACCGTCAGCGCTTCCCTTTGTGTTGTAATACTGCTCGTTTATAACGAAAGGCCTGTCTTCAAGTTTTTTGTTCTTTTCCCACGGCATCTGCTTGGGATATATGCGGTTGGAAATCGCGCTTGTCACCCTGTCCTGCTTTAAGTCGCTTGCCGATACATTCTGTTCGCTCTTGCCTATTAACAGGAAGAAAGAAATCTGCGGCAATTGCGGCAGACCTGTTTCCGATGTTATGCCGTATTCCGGCACGTTCAGAATCATGTATTCCTGACCTCCGGCTTTAATATAATCCCTGCTGTAACCTGGTAGAGTGTAATCAACTTTGTATCCGTTGCCGTTCTGAGTAAGTTTTATGCCTCTCGGGACCTGCCCTGAGTATAAAACCGACGACGATACGATAATGCAAAGAGCAAGAAATAAAATTCTTGTAAAATTTTTCATAACTTTTATTGAATTAAAAATTTAAATGATAAAATTAAAAAAGGGTTTTTCCGCGTATGAAAATATGCTCTTATGCGCTCCTGAGGGAGAGAATAAAGACTTATCGGATATATTACTATTTTTCAATCGGGGAAATGATAAATATTATACAATAATAGTCTAATTTATTATTATTTACTATATACATTTACCCGCCAGGGTAGTCCCGTTTTGTGCGGTATTCCGAAAATCACAAGTAAGTCACTATAGAAGAATACTCACAGTCGCCCCTATGCTGTAACTGCTCTTGGGCTTCGGAATAATCGAAAAGCCGTCGGGTCCGGATTCGATGTATGAATGTAAACAGCCGTAAGGATTTAACAAAACACTGTCATTTAGTTTTATCTCGTAACCGACGCCAATGTCAAACATTACCTTCCAGCGGTCCGCGTCAGTGAAAAGAGGTCCCCCTGCGATATTGAAGTTAAGTCCGTAACTCTTTTTCTCAGGGTATATCCTCGCGCCCGCCAATGCAAGTATCCAGTTCTTGTGGCCGTAATCGTATGAGGCGGCATAATAATCCAGATTCAGATACCAGGTCAATACATCATTCCGGATGAATTGAAACTCGGCAGTCACACCGTAACTAACGTTTACCTTTGTATCGTTTTCCGACGGCGGCTGAAACAGCTTCGCGCCCAATCCCAGAGCGAAAATATGTTTGCAGGGTGCAAATTGATTATCATTTGCGTTCAGACTCTTCTGCCGCCTGTTTAAACCGTTGTAATTATTACCGGTATTGATAGTCTGGGAATTGGCGTGGCATGGGATTAAGAAGAACGTTAGACAGTACATCAAAGATATTTTCAGCAGAAACGATTTGGTTTTTCGCATTTTCTGGGAATTTATTTGTTAAAATTAAAAAATAAAAACCGACAATCAAGACCAATGCGTTAGGGATTTTCCGGACTAAAAATAAAAAAGCAGGTCCGCGTCATTTCGCCGCGACCTGCTTCAAAAATCGATGTAAAATAAATTACTTTATATCCTTAATAATCTCAACCGCCTTTTCGGGGGTGAGTTTTGTGTAAATCTTATCGTTTACCATCATCGCGGGACCCTGATCGCACATACCTAAACAGTTCGTGTGTTCCAGAGTGATTTTCTTATCCTTAGTTGTTTCTCCCGCTTTGCTGATTTTAAGTTCTCTCTTAATTGCTTTTTCCACTTCTTCCTTTCCCGCCATGTCGCATACTATCGTCCTGCATAGACGGACGATGTTCCTGCCCTGAGGTTCGGAATGAAGAAATGAATAAAACGAAATTACGCTGTAAACCTCGACGGGATGTATGTCGAGCAGACGCGCGATTTCCTGCTGAGCAAAATCCGGAACGTACCTGTGCTTGCGCTGTACAGCCTGTAAAATCGGCATTAGCGCCGAACGCTCGCTTCCGTGCTCCTTGACCAGTGCTTCAAGTTCTTCTGTGATTGAATTTTTCTCTAATACTAACATAGCCCCTACTTTTTTAAAAGGTTTTCAACTTTTTGGATTAACATGTCGGGTGAAATCGGCTTTTCGACAAAATCGTCCACCGGGACCATTTCGCTCGCTCCGAAATCCATACCGACCGCTTTCGATATCGACGTGTACATTATTATCGGAGTCTTGATGCTTTCCTTGCGGAGTTTCTGTGCAAGGAAAAATCCGTCGTCCGGTTCATCCATCATTACGTCAAGTATGATTAGATCGGGCTTGTTGTTAGTGATGATTTCATATCCTTCTTTGGGATTGCTTGCGGTGATGACCTTGTAACCTTTTGATGATAGTACCAGTTCGCTGGCTTCACGGATATCAGGATCATCGTCGATGACTGCTATGAGTGCCATTTATTCCTCCGGAAATTTAATAAGATTTATGAAACATAAATAATAGTCCGCTGAATTACTATTCAAAAATTTTTCACCCCCCATTGACAGCCCCTTTGTCATTGATAGATGATTTTATATAAGGTAATTTTGTACAGGAGAATAAAATGTTTCCCTATTGCTCCATAGAAAACTCAAAGCAATTCGCAAAGGATAAAGGATATAACCGCTGCAATACCCGCAAAGGTAATGCTATAAAAAAACGAATTAATGCTTCCGGTCTGTTACCTGCCGGAAACCGCGGCGGAAAAGAACAACAAAAAATTCAAAGGTTTTTCTCGCCCCTCAGGGGCCTTTCAGAGAACTTAATTTTTCTATTAGTATAAATAATTTCCTCGAAAACCGCACAGGTTTTCTTAAAGATAATTTAATTGAATAATATGCATAAACAAATTTTTGAAAAGTATCCCGCCAAAGACAAGAGCAATCTTATCGCCCTTCTCCAGGCCGTTCAGGGTATTTACGGATATTTGCCGGAAGGAGCGCTGCAGGAAGTTGCGGACTTTGTCGGTATACCGCTTAGCCGCGTTTACGGCGTCGCTACTTTCTATAATCAATTCAGATTGACTCCTCTCGGCGAGAACGTAATCCGTGTCTGCAGGGGTACTGCATGCCACGTTTGCAATTCCGCGAACATATTGTTTACAATGGAAACCAATCTGGGTATCAAAGCCGGACAAACCACGAGAGATAAAAAATTCACTCTCGAAACTGTCGCATGTATCGGCGCTTGCTCGATCGCGCCGGTTATTACTGTCAACGACGAGTATTACGGAAAAATAACCGTGAAGGAAATACCGGGCATTATCAAGAAATACAACACTCCTAAGGTACAGGATAAACAGAAAGCAGGTGTAAAATGAATACTTTCATAGACGTATGCTGCAAGGAATGCTGGCACTCGCCGGAAAAACCGTGCGACCAGTTCGTCAGATGCTGCACGGAAGGTCCTCTCTGCCATCATAATCCGGAATGCGAAAAGAAATTTAAGGACCTCAATAAAAAACTGAGATACGAGGAACATGATGTCCCTATCATAATTATCGGCAAAGGAACATGCGGACTCGCCGCGGGCGCGCAGAAAGTCGAAGACGCGATTAGAGCCGAACTTTCGAAACTCAACATCAAAGCCCAGATTGAAACCACGGGCTGCGTCGGTTGCTGCGCTCAGGAACCAATCGTGGACATTAAACTTCCCGGCGGCGACAGAATCTCATATTCAAAGGTGAGCCCGAAAATCGTATCGAGACTCATCAAAAAGACCATCGTCGAAAAAGGTTTGTTTACGGAAAACCTTCTCGGTACTTACGGAAAATCGAACGGTGAAGTAAAGAATATAAATAAGACCCCGTTCTTCGAACACCAGTTAAAGGTCGTGCTCGAGAACTGCGGCGTTATAAACCCTATTTCAATAGACGCTTACATTTCAAACGGCGGGTTCAAGGCGCTAGATAAGGTGATTTGCCACATGAAACCCGATGAAGTTGTGAAAGACGTCCTCGCGAGCGGTCTCCGCGGAAGAGGCGGCGGCGGCTTCCCCACAGGCAAGAAATGGGAATTCGCTCTTAAACAGAAATCGGAAACAAAGTATATAATATGCAACGCCGACGAAGGCGACCCGGGCGCGTTCATGGACAGGTCTGTCCTCGAAAGCGACCCGTACAAGGTCGTTGAAGGCATGCTTATCGGCGGCTACGCTATCGGGGCTTCGCTCGGATATATTTACTGCCGCGCTGAATACCCGCTCGCCATCGAAAGACTCGAAAATACGATTAAGGAATGCAAAAAATACGGACTGCTCGGTGATAATATTCTCGGCAGCGGTTTCACGTTCAATCTTAAAATCAAAAAGGGCGCCGGCGCTTTCGTATGCGGCGAAGAGACAGCTCTCATCGCTTCCATCGAAGGCAAACGCGGTATGCCCAAACCCCGTCCGCCGTATCCGGCAGTGTCGGGATTGTGGAATAAACCTACTGTCATCAATAACGTCGAAACATTCGCGAACATTCCTCAGGTCTTCAAGAGAGGAGCCGATTGGTTCGCTTCAATAGGAACCGCTTCAAGCAAGGGCACAAAAGTGTTCGCCCTCAGCGGGAAGGTAAATAACACAGGTCTCGTAGAAGTCCCGATGGGTATAACACTGAGAGAAGTCGTGTTCAAAATCGGCGGCGGCATCCCCAATAACAAGAAATTTAAAGCGGTGCAAATCGGCGGTCCGTCAGGCGGATGCCTGCCCGACCAGGTTCTCGATACTGTCGTAGATTACGAATCACTGAAAAAAGTCGGCGCGCTGATGGGTTCGGGCGGATTCGTCGTGATGGACGAAACGACCTGTATGGTCGACGTCGCGAAATTCTTCCTTACTTTCATACAGAACGAATCGTGCGGTAAGTGCGTGCCGTGCCGTGAAGGAACGAAGAGAATGCTCGAGATTATTGAAAAGATTCCGCAGAGTTATAAGAATACTAAGAACAAACTCGACCAGTTGCAGAGATTCAAAGGTATCATTCACCTGCAGCGCCTCGCTGACGTGATTAAAGATACTTCTCTCTGCGGTCTCGGCCAGTCGGCCCCGAATCCAATACTTTCGGGTCTGATGTATTTCCGCGATGAGTACGAAGAACATCTGTACGACAGAAAATGCTCCGCGGGAGTGTGCAAGGAACTTCTCACGTTCGTCATCAACAACGACCTGTGCGAAGGCTGCGGACTCTGCGCCCGCAGATGCCCTGTCGAGGCCATAGTCGGCGAAAAAGGACAGGCTCATTATATAGTCGAAGATAAATGTATAAAGTGCGGAATGTGTATTGACAACTGTAAATTCGAAGCCGTGCTCGTTTCGTAATTCTGTTTTTGAAAATAAAATTTGAATTTAATAATATGGTAGAACTAACAATAAATAAGATAAAAGTTAACGCTGAAGAAGGAATGACGATTCTCGACGCCGCGAAATCGGCAGGAATCGCAATCCCGACTCTGTGCCACATGAAGAACCTCTTCCCCACCGGCGCGTGCAGAATCTGCTCGGTCGAGGTGGAAGGACAGAGAGGACTCATTCCGAGCTGCGCGTATCCTGTTTACGAAGGCATGGTTGTGGATACAAACTCTCCGCGCGTGAGAAAAGCCAGAAAGACAATCGTAGAACTTCTTATAGAAAACCACCCGCAGGACTGCTTAATCTGCGTAAGAAATAAGAACTGCGAACTACAGGATTTATCGGCCCAGTACGGTATTCGCGAACACCGCTTCGCGGGCGAATCCAAAGACCACGCTATCGACATTTCAAGCCCGTCGATGGAACGCGACCCGGCAAAGTGCATACTCTGCGGAAGATGCGTGCGCGTCTGCAACGAAGTTCAGCAGGTAGGCGCTATCGATTTCACTAAGAGAGGTTTCCAGAGCATAGTCACGACTCCTTATAACAAAGGACTTAACATCAGCGACTGCATACTCTGCGGACAGTGCATTCTCGTATGCCCGACCGCCGCTCTGCGAGAAAAAGGCCAGTTGAAAGAAGTCGCCAATGCGCTCAACAACAAGAACAAATTCGTCGTAGCGCAGATTGCTCCTGCAGTGCGCGCGTCTCTCGGCGAAGAATATAATATGCCGCTCGGCACGGATGTAACGGGCCAGCTGGTTACAGGACTTAAAAGACTCGGCTTCAAGAGAGTGTTCGACACTAACTTCGCAGCCGACCTCACTATAATGGAAGAGGCCACGGAACTCGTCAACAGAATCAAGACTAACAAACCGCTTCCAATGTTTACAAGTTGCTGCCCGGGATGGGTCAAGTACATTGAACATAGAAAACCCGAACTGCTCGACCACGTCTCGACATGCAAGTCGCCCCATGAGATGGAAGGCGCAGTGCTGAAAACTTACTACGCGAAGAAAATCGGTATAGACCCGAAGGATGTGGTTGTAGTTTCAATTATGCCCTGCACGGTCAAGAAATTCGAATCAAACAGACCTGAACTCTCCGAAGAGTACCTGCCGGACGTTGACGCGGTTCTCACAACAAGAGAACTTGTCAGATATTTTAATATGGCGGGAATAGATTTCTGCGATCTGCCGGGTACTGAATTCGACAACCCGCTCGGTGAATCAACCGGCGCGGCAGTAATATTCGGTACATCGGGCGGCGTAATGGAAGCGGCGATCAGAACCGCTCATTTTATGATTACTGGAAAGGAACTCGAAAAACTTGAATTCGAACAGATAAGAGGCTTTGACGGAATAAAGGAATTGTCGCTCGAACTTAACGGTCTCAAACTGAATTTCGCGGTCGTTAACGGTATAGGTAACGTTGCGCAGGTGCTCGACGAGGTCGAAAACGGAACGTGCAAATACCACTTCATCGAAGTAATGGCATGCCCCGGAGGCTGCATAAACGGCGGCGGTCAGCCCATTCACCAGAAACCGGAAAAAGTAATCAAGAGGGTTAAAGCGCTTTATGAAATTGACTCGAAGATGATACACAGAAAATCGCATGAGAACGAATCGGTGAAAACACTTTACAAGGAATTCTTCGGAGAGCCGAACAGCCATAAGGCTCACGAGATACTCCACACACATTACAAAAGCAGAAAAAAATAAAATGATATGTA
>JAJTBN010000253.1 GCA_021286895.1 Bacteroidota bacterium
CTTGAGAATGGATTATTATTCTTTCCTGAAAAAAGTTTATGTCTCACCGAGGTTTAATATCGGTTACGCGTTCAATCCTATTACGACCCTCCGCGCCTCGGTCGGTTTGTACTATCAGTCTCCGGGTTACGAGAAACTTGTAGACAACCAGACATTCTATGACTTTACGAGTTCTCAAATTAACGACCTAAAAGCAGAACGCGCGATTCATTTCGTTCTCGGAGTAGACAGATGGCTCGATAATTTCTGGCTTCTCAAAGTTGAAGGCTATTACAAAAAGTTTGACAACCTTATCGTGCAGCAGAAACTGACCGGATATAAATATCAGTTCACACTGCTCGACCCTAATAACCACGACCCAGATTACATGAAGAATCCCGCGAACTGGGTTCGTTCGTCGGAAAAACTCCCGTTCGATTCGCTTACGGCGATACCCACGAATAACGGCGTCGGCAATTCATACGGTTTTGAAATAAGCCTTGAGAAAAAATACACCGGCCCGAAAACAAAACTTTACGGCTGGATAAACTATTCGTACTCCCATGCTACGCGCGAAAAATACGAACTGAATACTCTGTTCAGATTCGACCAGACGCATAACATAAATATCGTTCTGAACTACAGGATAAATTACTGGCTCGAACTCGGCGCGAGATGGAACTACTCGACTAACTTTCCGTTCACGCCCCCGGTCGGCATAACTCCGAGAGTGGCATACGATTCTCTCGTAATAAATCCGTTCACTAATCAGGTTATTTTCAACCTCGATTACGGCGCTGACGCGAACAGGTATTCCGCCAGGAAACCCGCTTATCACAGGCTGGACGTGCGTCTTTCGGCTTACACAAAATTCTGGGGCGCGGACTGGTCATTCTATCTTGACGTAATAAATGTGTATAACAGAAAGAATGTCCTCACGTACGGCTATACAATCTCGTCCGACCTTTCAATCAAACAGAAAGTTACCGGAATGATTCCTATATTGCCTACACTCGGTATAAGCGCGAGATTCTAAATCAATTTGCTCAGACTTCCGATAAACAATCTTATTTCAATTTAATTGAGAATTTCAACCCTCTTTGGGAGACTTTCTTTACAATTAATTGAATTTAGAAGTATTGATGCATAGACAGTAATAAAAATCACGGGGTTTTTTCAAAAAAACGTAAAAAAACAGTTATTTTTCTTTAATTTGCTCGCTATTTTTCGTATTTTTGACAAACAACCAATGAACATTTGCGTATTTGCATCGGGAGGCGGTTCAAACTTCAGAGCTATTCTTGAAGCAAGGAGAGACAATTTTCTAAATTCCGGTATAAAACTCCTTATAACGAATAATTCGAATTGCGGAGCCGTGCTTATCGCGAAAGAGTTTGGTGTCGATGTTTTTCATATCAGCAGAAAAGTTTATCCCGATTTACCGGGAGATGAATACGGGAAAATATTTCTTGAAAAACTCGGAGACTACAATATAAATCTTATTGCCCTCGCTGGATATATGAAAGCCGTCGAGCCTGCGGTAGTTAAGGCATACACCAACAGGATACTTAATATACATCCTGCTCTTCTGCCGTCATTCGGAGGCAAAGGAATGTACGGTATAAATGTTCATAAGGCTGTGATTCAGTCCGGAGTGAAAGTTTCCGGTCTTACGATTCATCTTGTTGACGAGGAATACGACAGGGGAAGAATACTTTTTCAGAAAAGCGTTAACGTTGAGGAGAACGATGACGAATATACGCTTCAGAAAAAAATACTTCAGTTCGAACACAAATATTATCCGTTCATAATAAAAAAAATCGAAGAAGGGGAGATAGGGCTCGATGAGTAAAAAGACTGCTTTAATCAGCGTGTACTACAAGAACGGGCTTGAGGATTTCGCGAAACAACTCGTAAGCAGGGGGTTTGAGATTGTATCAACCGGGGGAACCTACAGGTTTTTGAAGGAAAAGAACATACCTGTAACCGGGGTCGAAAGCATAACTTCATTTCCGGAGGTACTTGACGGAAGGGTTAAAACCCTGCATCCGGCCGTGTTCGCGGGCATACTGGCTGTAAAAGAAAATCCGGAGCATCTTAAACAGATTAAGGAGCACGGACTTAAACTTTTTGACCTCGTCGCCGTTACGCTGTATCCGTTCGCCGAAACGGTAAACAAGCCGGACGTGAAACTCGACGATGCAATCGAACAGATTGACATAGGCGGAGTAAGCCTCATAAGGGCGGCAGCAAAAAATTATTCGTCGACTTCTGTCCTCGTGAAGCAGAGCCAGTACGCGAAATATCTTTCTGAGTTCGACAGGAACGGCGGAGAGATTTCTGACGAATTCTCTGCGCGGCTCGCGTTCGATGCTTTCGAACTGATTGAACAATACGACAGGGACATTAAAAATTATTTTCTTGAACTGACGGGAAGCGGTACGGGGCTTAGATACGGTGAAAACCCGCACCAGAAGGCGTATTTCGAAAAAACAAATTTCGACAGTATTTTCGAAATCATTCACGGCAAGGAACTTTCATACAACAACCTGCTGGACGTTGACGCCGCTCATTCGATGATATGCGAGTTTGAAGAAGAAGGACCGACCGCCGCGATTATTAAGCACGGAAATCCGAGCGGAGTAGCGACGCGCGGAACATTGAAGGAAGCGTATCATAAGGCATTTGAGACTGACACCGTCTCGCCTTACGGAGGAATAGTAATATTCAATAAAGTTCTTGATATGGATACAGCGCTTGAAGCCGATAAGATTTTCACCGAGATTCTTCTCGCGCCGGATTACGCTGACGGAGTTCTGGATGTTCTGATGAAGAAGAAAAACAGAAGACTTCTAAGATTCAAATTCGGAAAATCGAAAAACGAAGTGCGTTCCGTGTCAGGAGGAATACTGCATCAGGAAAGAGACGGAATTATTCTTAAGAGGGATGAACTGAAATATGTTACTGCAAAAAGACCCGATGAAGCGCAGTTGAAGGATATGGAGTTCGCTAATAAGATTGTCAAACACACGAAGTCGAACGCTGTCGTGTTTGTCAAAAACCTTCAGACTCTCGGAGTAGGCGGCGGTCAGCCGTCAAGAGTCGATTCGACCAAACTTGCTGTATGGAAGGCGAAGCAGTTTAACCTGGATTTGAAAAATTCAGTAGTCGCGTCAGACGCTTACTTCCCGTTCCCGGACGGTCTTATAGAAACCGCTAACGCGGGGGCGGTCTGTGTCGTACAGCCGGGAGGTTCTATCAGGGACGAAGAAGTTATTAAGGCTGCCGATGAAAGAGGCATGTGCATGGTGTTTACAGGGTACAGACACTTCAGACATTAATCGGTTTTTCAATTTTCGTTTATTTTCGTTATATTTACTGTTTAATTCGCTGAATTTTAAATTTTTTATTATAAGAGGTACACGATATGCCGTTTTTTGGAATGTTCTCGAATGATATAGCAATTGATCTTGGAACTGCCAATACGCTGATATACATGAAGGGTAAAGGAATTGTTCTTAATGAACCGTCAATAGTCACTTATGATGTCACATCGAGAAAGATTGTTGCGATTGGGGAAGAAGCAAAGAAAATGATGGGAAGAGTTCACAAGGAACTCAACACTATCCGTCCTATGCGCGACGGTGTAATAGCCGATTTTGAAATCGCCGAAGGAAT